>JAYPYN010000019.1:798-17681 GCA_038154605.1 Balneolaceae bacterium | reverse complement strand
CTCCAATACCTGCTGTTTTTATGTATTCTGTATGTCTAAATTTATCAGTTGAGTTCAAAGCCTTTATTTTTGTATACACCCCATGCTTCATTAAATATTTCATTTCATGGGGTACTCCTGGTAACACTGCCAACAAACAATCGCCTTCATTAAACCACATTCCTGGTGCTGTTCCAACTTTATTAAAAAGTACCTCACAATTCTTAGGCACCATCGCTTGCCATTTATTCGACTCTGAAAATGGAATATTTCGCGTTCGAAAGATATCTTTTATGTGATTAAGAACTTGTTCATCTTGAACTAAATCTACCTTAAACAAATCGGCAATTGTGGTTTTTGTTATATCATCATGAGTGGGCCCCAATCCACCAGTAGTTATTACTAGTTGTGCTTTTTCCATGCTTTTTTTGATCGTAGCTTCAATAAGCTCATGATCATCAGAGATTGTATGTACGTTTGTAACATCAATACCGCGATCATACAAAAACTGGCCCATCCATGCGGCATTGGTGTTTATGGTATCTCCAATAAGAAGTTCGTTTCCAATAGATATAATCTGTGCATTCATGTGGTAAAGTTCGTATACATTTGGGACAAATCCATAAAAAAGAAACTAAAAATTACTCTTTAAATAATTAGTGATAAAATAATTCCTATCTTCTAGCATGCATAGACTCCCAGATATCCTTAGTTGTACAAGAATCTTATTAGCTCCTGTATTTTTATTTCTTTTCTTTCAAGACGATTTTATAATGAACACCATAGGATTGGCAGTGTATATAATTGCCGCCGTTACAGATTATTATGATGGTTATTTTGCAAGAAAATATAATGTATATACTAATTTTGGAGCTTTTCTTGATCCCCTAGCTGATAAGGTTCTCACTTTTAGTGGGTTTATAGTTCTACCATTCATTGATGCCGATCAATTTCCTTGGTGGGCAATTATAGTCATTATCATTAGAGATACTTTCATTACTATTTTAAGAGTTTATTTGAAGCGTAAAAAAGTAAACATGCAAACCCTAAAAACTGCAAAAATTAAAACTACCATTCAGATGGTGTTTTTATACATTGGTTTACTTGTTGGACTTTTTCAAGGCGTAGATTTCTTCGCAGGCAACTGGGTAGAATGGCTACTCAATACAGATATCCTATTCTATCTGATGATATTTGTTACTGGTGTTACGGTATATTCTGGCATTGAATATCTTGTAATTAATAAGAAATATTTCAGAACATCTAACTGATGATGACTGGCTTTAAACGTATGATTGGAGCTGGTTTTGGGAGTGGATTAAGTCCCATAGCCCCAGGCACAATTGGTAGTTTATGTATATTATTTCCTGCGTATATTTCGCATAGAATTGACCCAATACTTGGGCCAATTTTGCTAACACTTTTTTGTTCCTTTTTATCTCTTTGGGTTACTAAAGCTTGCGTTAACGCTTGGGGAGATGATCCTGGTAAGATGGTTATTGATGAATTTGCAGGACAAAGTTTAGTATTTATTAGCCTGCCTTTAAACTATAGCTTAGAAGACGTATGGCTGGTCATAGGTGCCTTTATCTTATTTAGGTTTTTCGACATTTTAAAACCTTTAGGTATATTTAAACTACAAAGCTTAAAAAATGGTTGGGGAATACTATTAGATGACTTACTTGCAGGATTTTATGCACTAATATGTTTAAAAACCCTTATTTTTGTTTTTCTATAATTTGTCGTTTAGCTGATAAGAAATATTTCCAGCATTTAACATTATGTAGATATGATTATAAATGAAATTTTTGCAGAAGAACTAGCTGCTCAACTCTTAGAAATTAATGCGATTATTCTTCGCCCAAATGAACCTTTTACGTGGGCATCAGGATGGAATTCCCCTATTTATTGTGACAATCGCTTAACCCTTCATTATCCTGAAATTAGAAAAAATATTGCACATCAATTTGCAAGCTTTATCGAAAACGAGTTCCCGCACATCGATGTAATTACTGGGACAGCAACTGCCGGAATCCCACACGCTACGCTAATTGCAGATGCACTATCAAAACCAATGGCATATGTGCGTGCTAAGCCAAAAACATACGGCATGGGCAATCAAATTGAAGGAGGTGTTGCAAAAGGAGAATCTACCGTTGTTATAGAAGATTTAGTTTCAACTGGTGGAAGTGCCCTTTCTGTTATAGATGCCCTTCAATTCGTTGGTGCAAACGTAGATGCTTTAATTTCCATTTTCACATATGGATTTGACGTTTCGTACCACAATTTTCAAAATGTAAATGTTCCAGTATACACCCTAACCGATTATACAACACTTGTAAATGTAGCTGTAGAAAAAGGCTTTGTAACAACGTCAGATTTAGATGTTTTAAGTAGCTGGAGAACTAACCCTGATACTTGGTCAATTTAATATTTAGAGGCTTAGATTGAAAGAGAAGAGATTTTATATAGAAACTTATGGCTGCCAAATGAATTTCGCAGATTCTGAAATAGTGAATTCAATTCTTATTGAAGACGGAATGACAGCTACACAGAATGCAGAATCAGCCGATGTAATCTTAGTAAACACCTGTTCCATCCGAGAAAATGCAGAAACCAAAGTTTGGAATAGACTTAAAGAATTCCGCCATCTAAAAAAATCAAATTCCGAACTCACTGTAGGTGTATTAGGGTGTATGGCAGAACGCATTAAAGATAAAATTATAGAAGAAGAACAACTCGTAGACATAGTAGTTGGCCCAGACGCTTATCGCGATATTCCACGACTTTTAACAGAAGTTGATGATGGACGTAAAGCGGTTAACGTACTCCTCTCATTAGAAGAAACCTATGCCGATATTGCTCCCATCCGTACCACAGGTAATGGAGTTTCTGCTTTTGTAAGTATCATGCGGGGTTGTGATAACATGTGTTCGTTTTGTGTGGTCCCTTTTACTCGAGGACGAGAGCGCAGTAGACCAATGGAAAGTATACTTAAAGAAATTACTCAACTTAGTGATGAGGGATATAAAGAAGTTACCTTACTAGGGCAAAATGTTAATTCCTATAAAGATGGAGAAAACACCTTCACTACTCTTATGGATGCTGCAAGTTTAATCAATCCAGAAGTACGATTCAGATTTTCATCTCCACACCCAAAGGACTTTCCAGATGATCTACTTTATCTTATTGCTGAACGCCCCAACTTATGTAATTATATTCACATTCCAGCACAAGCAGGTTCTGATTCCATGCTTGAAAGAATGCGCCGGCCCTACACACGTAGTCAATATCTTTCCCTAATAAATAAAATGAAGTCTATTATACCAGGGCTCTCTTTGTCCACAGATATTATTGCTGGTTTCTGCGACGAAACTGAGGAAGAACATAATGAGACATTAACGTTAATGGCTCAAGTTCAATATGATTTAGCCTACATGTTTGCATATTCTGAACGTGAACGAACACTTGCTTACCGTAAATTTGAGGATAATGTACCTGATGAAGTTAAAAAACGTAGGCTTACTGAAATCATTAACCAACAAATGGAAATCCAAAAACAACGAAATCTATTGGAAGTTGGAAAACGTCATCTAGTACTAGTTGAAGGAACCTCCAAACGTTCTGAGGAACAAATGAGTGGAAGATCTGATACCAACAAAATTGTAATTTTCGACCGGAAAAATTTCAAAAAAGGCGACTATGTAGAAGTTGAGATCACCGATTCTACTTCTGCTACCTTAAAAGCTAAGCCTATTAGAAAAACATCTTTGGTAGAATATTACGGCGCATCCGTTGAAGCATAAGTGAATTGCCCGAGTACCAACATTTTATTTAGGATATGTATATGTATTCTAATACAATTAAGTTTGTTTTGCCCTCTCCATGCACAAGATTCTGATCGTACAACTCTAGGTGTTAGTTTTTCTTCAGATATTACTTATCAAGAAATCTTAGATGCCTTACCCGAACTTAAAAAACTTGGAATTAATGTAATAGAAGTCGCGCATCCAACTCCGAAAGAGTTGATCGAAGAAATTTCAAACTACTCTTTTGATCTTTATGTTCGTAACGATGCTGAATTTCTGTCTGAGACTGCCCTCAAAACTCCCGACTTTTTTGAGAAACAGCTTTTACCTGTTGTTGAGTTGTATACCAATAATTCAAGTATTACTGGAATAGGGTTACTTAGTAATAGTGAACGTTTAGATCAAAATGTAATACTTGCTCTACGCTCAAAAATACCAGATTCAAGTAATGTATTCCTGTATGAAGTAAATTCTATCGGAAATCCTTTTTCTTTATCTATTGCTAATGCTCGAAAGCCTTTAGAGCAAACAAAAACGACGCATTATGTTTTTGATTTGCCATTTCATCCTAAAGATATTCAACTCATTAAAGAAATCTTTAAATCACATCCTACGACTTTATTATTTAGCTACCACTGGCTCCAAACCGCTTTGGAATCAAAATCATATTTAAGACCAGCTTTATTGGCATATGCAAATAGCAACGACAAAAGTATTTTATTACCCAACGAAAATACAAGCATGGCAAACCCCATTTCGGATTGGGCAGTCATTTTTTTTATTGCTCTGTGGTTAAGTACTGGGTTTCACATACAATTGAATCCAACCTACAAGGCAAAAATTAGCAGATATTTTATATCTCACCGATTTTATGTTGATGATATTTTACAATTCAGAGACCGTGAAGCATCCTCTGGAATAACTATATTTATTCAACATAGTTTTTTTACAGGTCTAGTAGCCTACATTTTATCCATAACATTTATAACTGATAGAGGGTTGGGAGCTTTGTACGAGCACTTACCTTATTTATCAATATTGGGCACATCGTATTTTTCTTTGTTCACATGGTCAGTACTACTTACACTTTTAATAAGCGTGTTTGGTATGATATGGGCATATTTACCAAATAAAGAAGTAAGACATTTCAGCCAAATAATAAATTTATATGTATGGATTTTCCATATAGATTTCATAATTGTAAGTATAATTTTGGTTTTAGGACTTACAGAAAGTTCACCCACAGGTATTCTTATTTTTACAAGTCTCCATATCTTCTGTTGGTTGTTAGCATTTATATTTTCAGTGTATGATAGCTCTAGGCACATGTTTATGGGGCGTAGTTTATATTTTTTTAAAACATTAGGATTATTTACTATTGTTTTAATTGTATTTATAGTTGCACTTATCTTCTATCCTAACTCTATCGATGTGTTAAAACTTGCAACTCATCTTTAGGTCAATCTGGTAAACTTATTTTGCCAAGATGTACAGATTTCTCATTCACAAGTACCCCTTTTTCTTTGAGCGTATTAAAACCTAATAATGCTATCAATACTGCTTCTTTAGAAGAAGCCGAAATATTAAACTCTTTACTAGATCTAAAATGTGCGTTTGGTAAACAATCTTTAAGCCATTGCATCATTGTAAGGTTATTCACACCTCCTCCACTCACAATTAGCTCGTACTTCTGATCATTCATCAAGGTGTCTAGCGCCAACTTTGTACTGCTAATAGTGAAATAAGTGAGTGAAGCAATTAAATCTTCTGGAGAGAGATCAATATTCTGTTTTTTGATGATTTGATGTACCCAATCTAAATTAAATAACTCTTGACCCGTAGATTTAGGAAATGGAATATTAAAAAAAGGATCTGACATTAAAATTTTAACTAACCTAACATATATTTTTCCAGTTGCAGCAACTTTCCCTGCATCATCATAAGGCATATTAAAATACTTAAGCATAGCTTCGTTAATTAAAGTATTAGCTGGACCAATATCTGTTGAAATGGATTCTTTTTTTTCAGTCAATGGTGCTAAAATTGTAAAATTAGCAATGCCCCCAAGATTGAGTGCTACTCTAGTAGTATGTGTATCTTTAAATAAAAATTCATCTATATAAACCGCTAAAGGTGCTCCTTGCCCACCTACAGCAATATGCTTTTTACGAAAATCGGAAACCGTTATAATACCCGTTTTTTGAGCAATATGATCCCCATCAACAATTTGAAAGGTATGTGTATTGGAATTATCTGAATGATGAAAAAGAGTTTGACCATGGCTAGCAATCAAATCAATCTCGCTATGATGTATCCCCCAACTCTTTAGACACATATTTATTTGATCACCAAAAAAATGTGCCATAAAAATGTTTAAGTAGCTAATATCTTCTAAGGAAACTATTTTTTTACTTCTAGTTTCTGCTAACTTTTTTAATAGTTGGGGTGGATAGCTTACCGTTTTAAATTGTTCCACCTGTATTGACTGATGTGATATTGTACACAACACAATATCGAGCCCATCTAAGGATGTTCCTGACATTAATCCAATAATTCTACATTTGGATTTCTCTGCGATTTTAAAAAGTCTATTTAATGCCTTGTTCATCCCCTAAACTCGGGGTATTTTATCACTCAATCAAATCTCTTTCCAATGAGTATTACAGAAGAACATGAATTTTCATCATTTCAAAAAGACCTCTCTTTTTTAATTGAAACTTTAAAACAAAGTTTTGAAAGTACTGAAACTGAATTTTACATTGATGAAACCAATGATATCTTATACTTAAAACTAGAAGGCCTAGATGACTATTCTCAATCAGAGATTGAAGAAATAGCCTCACCTATTCTAGAGGAGTTGGATATGGATTTCGAAGAGATCATACTAATGCCTATTTAAAATGAACTAAAGCTTGCTAGCGCATGAATGATTAAGCTACGTTTTTTTGATAAAAAAGCGCTTTTTTATGTTTTTTGAAAATCATTTAGTTCGTAACTTTGAAGAAATAGTAAGCAAAAATATATGCTCTCAAGCACTACGAATTATGAAATACGTTGCATCTCTTGCAACAAGATAAATGATGAACGCAAAACTAGTACTTATTGCACAAATTGTGGAGATGTACTTGAAGTTCACTATAAAAAAACCCTTGATCATATACAGTATCCACTTAAAAAAATTTACCCAGACCCTCTAAAGTCAAATCCAACTTCCTTAAAATTTTTGTCTCGCCTTTCAACAATTTATGGTGCTGATCTTTACTCAAAAAACGAATTTGAAAACCCCACTGGTTGCTTCAAAGATCGTGGCAGTTACATAGAAGTACTAAAAGCCCTAGAACTAAAAAGAGATGCAATATGCTTAGCTTCTACTGGAAATATGGCCGCCTCGGTTGCGGCTTACGCACGCTATTTTAAAATACCTTGTTTCGTATTTGTACCAGAAAAAACACCAGAAGTTAAGCTTGCACAGTCTACAATTTATGATGCAACCATCATTAAAATTCAGGGGGATTTTAAAACCTGTGAACTACTCTGTAGAGAGTTTGCCAAGTCTGGCAACTACTATTTGGCAGGCGATTACGTATTTCGCCAAGAAGGTCAAAAATCTTTTTCTTATGAACTTTTGGAGCAAGGAATAACCGACTTTGATTATATATTTGTACCCATTGGGGCCGGAACCAATTTTGCGGCTATTTACAAAGGATACAAAGAAATGCAGGCTGCAGGGTTGATTAGAAAAATTCCAAGTTTTGTGGCTGTTCAACCAGAACAAAGTTCTCCTGTTATTGAAGGGATTTTTAAAAAAGAAAAAATAATTGCTGATAAAGTAAATACCATGGCGGATGCAGTGGCAGTTGCGAATCCATTCGATTTCTACAAAGTATACGATGGTATTCGCGAAACTGAAGGTCTTGCCTTTACAGCCACAGAAAATGAACTCCTTAGTTCGATGAAAGAAATGGCGATTGAAGAAGGTTTTTTTACGGAGCCAGCTTGCGCAATACCGCTCGCATGTTTTAAAAATAACTTGGAAACCTTTAAAGGGAAAAAATGCTTGTTCGTATTAACGGGTACCGGGTTAAAAAGTGCTCATATAGTCGCAAAATACTCATTGTCCTCCCCCGTCTTGGATCCTCATCTAGATCGTATAACACAATACATTAATTCAGGTTTTCCTGATTTACAGCAGAAAAGCTGGGGGCAATCACGAGATATGATCATTGGAAATACAGCAATGGATGCAGAACATACTAGACTCTATAATGAATACATAAGCGGATTTGATAAGAAAGGTAAAACATTACGAGAGGAAGAGATTAAAGCATTAAAATCGCTTATTTATCAAGAAGATGTTGACTTAATATTCCCAGTTGAAGTACTAGATTATAAACTAACAATGCGCAAACATGGTTTGGTAAGTGCCGCTGTAAAATTAAAACTACCAAATCATGAAGAAATCACCTCTTTAGATCAAGGTGTTGGCCCTCTAGATGCGGTACTTACTGCGATTAAATGCGAAACCGATGAATTTATACCCTTAGAAGTTCTCAGCCATCAAGTAGAAATTTTAAGTCCAGATACAGATTCTCTTGTAATTGTTACGTTAACTCTAAAAAAAGAGGATTACACATTTACTTCAAAAGGAGCATCTCCAGATACTATAGAAGCGTTAATTCAGGCATTCGTAAAAGGACTAGCAATAGCAAACAAAGCTCTCACCGTTTAAGTAAAATGATAATAGTATTGGATTGTTGCTTTTACATGACTGCTTAACCCATCCTGTATTCTGTCTTCATAATCAAAAAACCATAACAAATACATTTACTTTATTTTCTACTAATTTTTGGGATTTAATACATACTCACATGTGTTACAAAAGATAATAGTTTCTTATATTTCATATTCGGTTTAAAATTATTCAATGAATGTTATAACAAATAAATCAGATTATTTTGGTGTAATTGCAAGCTTGTTATGTATGGCACACTGTCTTGCTACTCCTTTTCTATTCGTTGCTTTAGCAAGCGCTACAAATATTGGTTTAGAAACTCCTCTTTGGTGGAATTCCATTAATTTTATACTGTTATCTATGTCTTTGTTAGCGGTATATCACTCTGCTGAAAATACAAATAATAACTTAATGAAACGTCTATTGTGGATTGCTTGGGTTGTATTGTTTTGTGCAGTAATGAATGAACAATTCCACTGGTTAGAACTCCCAGAATTAGTCACTTACCTTGCTGCCAGTATTTTAGTAATACTTCATCTCTACAATAAAAGATATTGTCAATGTAAAGGTAATAGCTGTTGCGTGAATCATGAATAAAGATAAATTTGAAATAATGGGAGATGACCACATCTCCACTAACGTTGAGACCCCTCTTCTTCCCAATGCATTTGAAAAATCAGATGATGAAAAAATTAAAAATATTGAAAAATATTTTGCCCAAATAATGACAGAATTAGGGTTAGATTTAACCGATGATAGTTTAGCAGGAACGCCCTACAGAGTAGCTAAAATGTATGTAAAGGAAATGTTTTACGGATTAAATCCTAAAAACAGACCAAAGATATCCACCTTTGACAATCATTATGAATATAAAAAGCTCATCGTGGAACAAAATATTAATATTGATTCTGCATGTGAGCATCATTTTCTACCGATTGTTGGATACGCACACATTGGGTACATTCCTAAAGATCGTGTAATTGGTCTATCAAAAATAAATCGCCTTGTTGACTATTATGCCCATCGCCCACAGGTACAAGAACGTCTTTCGTTACAAATCTTAAATGATTTACAAAATGAATTAGGAACTAAAGACGTAATTGTAATGATAAATTCTAAACATTTATGTGTATCTACAAGAGGTATTAAAGACAAAGAGAGCTTCACAACCACACTTGAATATGGCGGCTATTTTGAACAAAGAGCACATCGAAAAGAATTTATCAGTCTTATTGAAAATAAAGCATTACGTGAATAATATATTTCGTTTAGCTGCCTATGTTCAGAATAACAGTAGATAATTATCTTAAGCCCTATACCGTTTTTGGTTTTTTTTTAGAATAAGCTACGCTCAGTAAACCATTCTATTTTATCGCCTTTTAGAGCTAATCTATTCCGCTTTGTTACTTAGGTACTTTACCATTTATATAATCTATTGTCACTTCTTAATAGGATATAATATCAATATCAGTGTAATAAAAACTTGGAATCACTTAAAGGTTATCCGATACCTATATCAAGCCTATCATCTATATGTGATACTTAATTATTTACATCACACATACAATCTCAATAGCTTTTCACAGTAAATCCAAAAGTTAAAAATCTATCTTCAGGTTTTTGCCCTTCAATTACTACGTTTTCGTAGGTATATAAGTAGGTTATGTTAATATCTAGAAAATCCCAAATTGGAAAATGAAGACTGGTATTACTTTGCCATCTGTAATTATTATCTAATGATAAAGAGGGTTGGTAATACGTTTCGTTACTCACAATTAACTTTTCCGCAATTAGTTCATACGTTCCATTAACCCAAAATGTACCTCTAAATGTTCGAATACTTGCATCTCCATTGTATTCTGTTTTGTTGAACGTACTTCTACCAAATTCTGTATGTTCTAATTCGGTGGATAATGAAAAAATGAGCGAATGATCTTCTTTGTCTACAATTCGATAAGAAACTCCTACCCCAATCAAATATCGAAGATCTATTTCTCTCCTATAATTTGTACTTATAAAAGATAACATCAAAGGATATAATTTTTTGGTGGGATTAAAGTTCAAAAAATTTAAACTTAAGATGTCTTCATCTGCTTTAGTTTTACCAAACTCTTGATACACGTACGAATTTTTTGTTTCAAACACCCATTGTTTATAAGTTTTTATAGTAAAATTTGTACTTGCCCTAAAAATTTTGGTTTCTACATTTCCAGCTTGATAGATGCCTGATAGCGAAAGATCCGACTTCCACCTCAAAGAATCGATACTCTTATTCTGGGCATATAGCAAGGATGGAACCATCCATAAAAAAAACAAAATTATATTCATACATTAAACACTCTTATTTGATGAAAACTAGTTCCAAAATTAAGCATCTATTTTTTACAAGAACAATCTATTTTAATTTTTTAATTCATTTTTATATTACCCATCAACAATTTCAAACAAAGCACAACTACTATCAAAGAAATATCCCTTCACATTTTAATTGCACTACATACATTTGATAGTGAGCTTCATTTTATCCTAATCCTAAAAAATTTTAAATAATGACTAAAGAAACGTTCTATACCATACGAATAGCAATAATTGTTGCTTTAGGTGGATTCCTAATGGGATTTGATGCTTCTGTAATTTCTGGTGTTAATAAATTTATTCAAATAGATTTTCAACTAAGCGATCTTCAACTTGGTTTTTCTGTTAGTTCTTTAACAATTGTTGCAGCCTTAGCAATGATGTTCTCGGGCCCATTAGCTGATAAATTTGGCAGGAGAATTGCACTTAAGGTGTGTGCAATAGTTTTTGCAGTATCTGCAATTGGATCGGCCTTAGCTCCAAATTTTTTACTATTTCTGCTGTTCCGTATGCTCGGTGGAATTGGCGTTGGTGCATCTCTTATATTAGCACCCATGTATATTGCAGAAATAGCACCACCAGCCCAACGCGGTAAACTTGTATCATTTAATCAACTGAATATTGTTCTTGGTATTAGTATTGCATTTTTTAGCAACTATTTCATTCTCTCTTTAGGTGATTCTACTGCACATTGGGTAGAAATCTTAGGAATTGCAGAAAATAATTGGCGTTGGATGTTAGGAATAGAAACAGTACCCGCTATAGTTTATTTTTTCGGTCTTTTTTCGGTTCCAAGAAGTCCAAGATGGCTGATAATGAAAGGTTTTACTGAAGAAGCAAAGATCACTTTCAGTAGATTTAGTTCTCTGGAACAAGCTGAAAGTGATTTTAATGCTGTAAGTAAATCTCTTGAAAGCGATAATAAACAAAAGAAAACACCCCTCCTAGACATTTTTAAACCTGCCATGCGCTTGGTACTAACTATTGGGCTTGTGGTTGGAATTCTTCAACAAATAACAGGTATAAACTCTGTTTTCTTCTATGCACCAATGATATTTGAACAATCTGGTATAGGTACTAACGCTTCGTTTATCCAAGCAATATTGGTTGGACTAACCAATCTAATTTTCACCATTCTAGCTATGGCGTTGATTGATAAACTTGGGCGAAAACCACTGCTATCTTTTGGTGTAGCTGGGATTGGAGTTTTTATGTTTTTATTAGCTTATGGCTTTAATTCTGCAAGTTATACCTTAACAAATGATAAAATAGACCAACTAACTAATACCCATCTACAAGAGGAACTTTCAGTTCTAGCAGGCAAATCATTTGATAATGATGTTGACTATAAAAATGAACTTAACGCTTTGTTAGGGGCCAAAAAGGCGAAAATCTATGAATCAGAACTTATCACTGCTGCCATCAACATGAACCCTTCGTTAATTTTAATTGGTATTATTGGATTTGTGGCTTGTTTTGCCATATCTCTTGGTCCGGTAATGTGGGTGCTTTTCTCGGAATTATTCCCTCTTAAAATTCGAGGGATCGCTATATCTTTTGTTGGTTTTATTAATTCTCTTGTATCAGCAGGGGTACAATTTATTTTTCCCTGGGAATTATCTACCATTGGAAGCGCCATGACTTTCTTTATCTATGGATTATTTGCTTTTGCGGGATTAATCTTTATTCTAAAAGTTATTCCTGAAACAAAAGGCAGATCTCTTGAAGAATTAGAAGCAGAACTAGTACAATAAACATTTATTTTATTACTTACTTAACGTATTCATCTTAATCTCATACTTTTACACAATGAAAAATATTCTTAACTATAGCCTATTATTAGTACTTCTATTCAACATAAATTGCGGTAATAATAAATCAAAAACACCCAAATCTGATAACGAATGGGTAATTGATTTTTTTGATGATTTCGAGACATTTAACTCAGAAAATTGGCAGGACCAGCGCATATGGGTTAATAACGAACAACAATGCTACGTGCCTGATGGAGAATACGGTACCCGAGAAGTAAGTGATGGAACCTTAAAACTTAAAGTTGTTAATATTGGCAATGAAATAGAATGCGATAATATGGATAAACATGGAGTTCAGCACCCTCCTACCAAATATGTAGCAGGAAGAGTTGCTTCAAAAAATCGCCAAGAATTTGTAAAAGGTAAATGGACCGCTCGTCTTAAACTACACAGTAATGGAGAACCTAGCCAATTTCCTGCATGGTGGATTTTAGGAGCCCAAAATAATGAACCCCCAGTTCAACAAGACGATGAAAATGTGTGTTGGCCCCTTACTGGGTCTGGTGAAATTGATATTTTTGAGCACCACGGAGATCACCTTAAAGACGAATTTACCACGGGTGCAATTAAGAGCTTGGGGGAATGTGATAAAGGAGATTGGTGGAGTTATAGAGCCAACTTTCCAGCTACACTTAATGATTATCACGACTATTCTGTAGAGTGGGATAACAGTGATTTAGTGTATCGCCTTGATGGAGTAGAAGTATATCGTAATAAAGGGGAAGGCGATAATTATCCAGAACCAATGTTTGCAATTTTAAACTACGCCAAAATAACCGATAAAGGCATGGAAGGCGAATGGGTAATGGAAGTAGATTGGGTAAAACACGAATATAAAGCAGAAAAAAATCAATAAATATCTTATTTACACCCTTAGTAGAACTAGTAAGCATGCATTATCATAACACGATTGATTAGGATTAGAATGTATGGATGATGCTATCATTTCTTTCATCCTTGAAAAAACAGGTGCATCCTCTCTAGGCCAAAAAGAACGAATTCAACAGCTATGGAGCGGGTATGGCGAAATATTTCGTGTAGAGTTAACTAACGCTCCTATTAAGAGTGTAGTGGTAAAACACGTGCAATTATCGGGAGATATAAATCATCCACGTGGGTGGAATACCGATATTGGACATCAGCGAAAATTAACATCATATCAGGTTGAAACAGCATGGTATAACAGATTCAGTACAAAGAGTAAGGCTAGGCTGCCTCTTTGTTTCGCTATTGATGCCCAGGATAACGAAATATTAATTATACTTGAAGACCTAAACGAAGCTGGCTTTGCCGAAAAAAGGCATTCGCTTACTTGGAATGGCATTGCCGCATGTTTAAAATGGCTGGCGAAATTTCATGCCAGTTTTATGGGGAATAATCCCGATGGGTTATGGGAAGTGGGCACTTATTGGCAGTTAAACACTAGACCTCAAGAACTTCAATCCTTAAATGATGAAGCTCTAAAAAAAGCTGCACCATACATCCATCATAAGCTGAATACCTGCACCCACAAAACCTTAGTACACGGAGATGCTAAACTTGCCAATTTCTGTTTTGGAGATAATGAAGAAGTTGCCGCTGTAGATTTCCAATATGTAGGCGGTGGATGTGGCATGAAAGACGTAGCCTACTTTGTTGGTAGTTGCCTAAACGAATACGAATGTGAACAATTAGAAGATCAACTATTAGATACCTATTTTGGGTATTTACAAGCAGAACTACCCAAAAAAAACGCCGCGCTGGAACAAGAATGGCGTTCTCTATATCGGGTAGCATGGGCTGATTTTCACCGTTTCTTAAAAGGGTGGAGTCCCGGGCATTGGAAGATTAATAGCTACAGCGAACGAATAACCAAAGAAGTAATAAAACACCTTTAAGCATGGATTTTGAGCATCTAACAAATTGTGCCATTGAAGCTGCACGATCGGCAGGCGACATCATAAAAAAATACATGAATCATAACGTTGAAGTAAATAATAAAAAAGGTGGTTCAAGTTATGCATCCCAAATTGTTACCAAAGTAGATAAAGAAGCTGAAGATGTAATTTTATCATACCTAGTACCCTCCTGTGCCACATTTGATATTGCATTGCTAACAGAGGAAACCGAAGATGATGGGAGTAGATTTAATAAAGATTTTTTTTGGTGTATTGATCCCATAGACGGCACCTTAAATTTTATAAATAAGGAACCTGGTTTCTCAGTATCTATCGCATTAATCGCGCAAGATGGAACTCCCTACATTGGTGTAGTGTACGATCCAATGTCTGATACTTTATATCAAGCTACGAAAGGAAACGGTGTTTTAAAAAATGGTATTCCATGGATAATTCAGAATACAAACACCCACTTAACATATGTAACTGATAAAACACTTAACGATACTCCTCGCCTATCTGAATTAAAACAACTTTTGCAAGACAAAGCACAAAGTTTAGGAATTGAAGAAATTATTGAAATGGCGGGCGGTGCTTCTGTAATGAACGGCATTCGCGTTCTTGAACATGGACCTGCCTGTATGATTAAATACCCTAAGATAGAAACTGGAGGTGGTAGTATTTGGGATTTTGCATCCACAGCGTGCATTTTTCAGGAATTAGGCCTTGCTGCCACAAATTTTGAAGGCGGCAAATTAGACCTTAATAAAAAAGATGGCACATTTATGAATGATGAAGGAATCTACTTTTCCAATTTTTGAAGATCAATTAGATTTAATTATCCTCAATTATGCCTTTAAACTTGAGAAACCTGCTTAAAGCGTACCTTATTCTATTAAAGAGTAATATGCTCGATGGGGCTTTTCACCTCTTTCATACTTCGCGTAGTTACATGGGTGTATATTTGAGTGGTTGAAATATGTTGATGTCCAAGCAGCTCTTGTATAAAACGAATATCCGTACCATTGTCTAATAAATGTGTGGCAAAACTATGCCGCAAAGTATGTGGGGTAGCTTTCTTTTTGATACCCGCCATTTTCCTATGTTTTCGCATTAAACTTTGAACAGAAGCACTAGAATATTTGCCACCCGATTGGCCTTCAAAGAGATAGGTATTAGGTTGATATTCCTTTACATAGTTTCGAAGTAATTTTAGCACATTTGGAGCAAGTATGGAGTACCGATCCTTCTTCCCTTTTGATTGTGATATACGGATTTGCATTCTAGCTGAATCTATATCACTAATTTTAAGATTTAGAATTTCGCTTAATCGTAAACCTGCAGAATAACACAAAGTAAAGATGGTTTTGTGCTTAATATTTTTAAAAGAATTTAAAAGACGTTGAACTTCCTCCACCGATAACACTTCTGGAATGGTAGACGGTTTTTTCATCTTAATATTGAAATCGAAATCGATGGGTTTGTTAAGTACATCGAAGTATAAAAACTTTACAGATGCCAATAATTGTTTCATCATGGAAAATCCATAATGGCTTTCAGTTACCGAATACTTAAAAAATTTTTCTAGCACAACAGGTGTCACGGTATCAATATCATTTTCTTGAATATATTTGATAAAAATAGATAGCCCACTTAGATAAACTTCGATTGTTCTTTTACTATAATTTTTAAGGATAAGCTTAGTTTCATACTTTGACATTAATTGAATTTTATTCATTTTATCCCTATGATTTATAACAATAAACTGAATAACACTTAAAGATACAATAGGGATAAAGTGAACTCAGTTCATTTTATCATTATGTTGTACATAATGCCAGAAAAACGATATGCTTAAGAAAATATTAATATTAATTGGAATAATAGTAGCAATAGTTATCATACTTGGTGCTATTGGAGTCAACTACTTTAAGCCTGACGCAAATTTAGTTTTGAATTTTATCAAGGAAAATCCTGATAGAACAGCAATTAAATTAGTTAGAAATGACTCTTTAATAGCGGAACAGAATCCCAATAAGCGAATGCCTTTAGCAAGTACTGTTAAAATAATGTTGGCAATAGAGTATGCGAAACAATCCTCACAAAATAAAGTTAATCCACAAGAAAGAGTTGCAATTGATGAATTGGAAAAATTTTATATATCTAATACTGATGGAGGTGCACACCCTAATTGGCTAAAATCTGTGAAAAGTAAAATAATCGATAACCAAATCCCTATCAGCGAAATCGCAAAGGGAATGATTCGCTATAGTTCAAACGCAAATACAGAATGGTTAGGAAATAAATTAGGACTAAA
>JAYPYN010000019.1:0-788 GCA_038154605.1 Balneolaceae bacterium | reverse complement strand
GACTAAAAAATATCAACAACCGAATCGATAGTTTAGGGGTTGATAATCATACAGAGTTTTATAATATAGTTTCAGCCTTATTTGTCGGAAAAGAAAAATTTCCTCAATCAAAAGGAAAAGAATTAGAAGACAAATTAAAAACTTTAAATCTCGAAGAATATATAGAAACAACAAATCATATTCACCAAAAGCTTTTAACTGATACTATTTACAAAAAAGACGTTGGAGATTTGGGAATGAACATACAACGAATTTGGTCTGATAATTTACCAAGTTCTACCGTTAACGACTACGTTGGAATAATGAAAAAAATTAATTCTAAAACATATTTTGATACTGAAACTCAAAAATATTTGGACGAAGTTATGGAAGGACTTATGGAGAATCCTGCAAATAGAAAATGGCTTGAACACGCAGGAATGAAAGGAGGCTCAACTGCATTTGTTTTGACAAAAGCATCTTATGCAACTGACAAAAAAGGAAATACGACTGAATTAGCATACTTCATTAATGATTTAGAATTTTTAGAAAACACAAGATTACAAGGAAGTATGAATGAATTTGAACTTAAGATTTTAACCGACAAAGAGTTCAGAAATAAAATTAAAACAGAACTTAAAAACTAAAAAGCACTATGTACAACAATGGCTATAAGTAATTGCTTGTTCTCACATACTTCTGAAATTCTTCAAGGATTTTCAGTTTGGAGTATACTTGCAAAGTTTTGTGATAATCTAAGCAACTACTCATAGCCAAACCGTTGTATGCAATTTTGACCCGTCCTGAAT
>JAYPYN010000018.1:16451-20809 GCA_038154605.1 Balneolaceae bacterium | reverse complement strand
TTCTGATCCAGCTTCCACCATTGCTTTCATATCATTGGCAAGTTCTATAGGTCCGCTCGTGGTTAATACACTTGGTATTTCATTATTTAAAATTCGCTTAGATACTGTTCCAAGTAACGAGACTGCTTTCCCAAGATTACTTAAAGCTTGATACACCAGTGTTGCTACTGTGGTTTTACCATTTGTGCCCGTTATTCCAATTATTTTTAGTTTTTCAGCGGGATTGCCAGCGAATTTCTGAGCGATTTTCCCAAGAATAGAGCGGCAATTTTCTACTTCAAGTACGCAAACATTGGATGCATTGGTGTAGTACGATTGTTCACAAATTATTACGCTTGCACCTCTATTTATAGCGTCCTCTATGAAAAGATGACCATCAACTTCTGTTCCTCTAATAGCAATAAAAATAGACTCATTGTTTACTTTTCTAGAATCTTGGTATATACCAGTAAGTTGCATCTCTAACTTGCGATTACTTACATCAAGAGGATTGATTAATGCTATGAGTTGGGTGAGTAGCATTTAATTATTCATTGTGGCTAAAGTTCTTGTTTCTAGAGAGCGAGCTTTTCCACGAATAATAATTGTGCCCCCAATTTTCATGTGTTCATCTTGATTAGGAAATTGAGTGTATACCGTACCTGATCCAACTCTTTTTACATCAAATCCAAGGGATGAGAGTAGGTTTTTAGCATTTCTCATACTCATACCAGATACATTGGGTACTATTTGATATCCTTTTTTTAGATTGGGATTGGTTTTACCACCTTCAGACAGGGTAAGTTGTAAATCATCAGCTATGCGTAAAGAATCAGAAATTGAAGGTACTTGATTTATAATACGACCAGATGTACCGTCAATGGTTGAGTTGATTTGTAATGTCTGTGTAATTTGATGAGCTTCCGATTTAGATAAACCAATAAAATTTGGCACTATTTTTTTTGTATTGTTGGAAGCCACTAAATTTGATAGGTGAATACTTTCATCAAGTCCAGCAATGCGTTTAGTAACCTGTTGAAAAATAGGAGCTGCAGTATAACCCCCATAACCAATTGGTTTAGGATCGTCTAGCATAATGTAGATAACATATTTAGGATCTTCTAAAGGGAAAAATCCTACAAATGATCCGCGATAGTGATTAACATATTTTCGGTCGACTACTTTTTTTGCTGTTCCCGTTTTTCCTGCAATTCTTAAACCTTTTACTTGGGCAAATTCGCCTGTACCAGAATCACTAACTACGCTTTCAAAGATTGGAAGTAGTTTATCAAGAGTATGTTTTTTTGCAATCCTGCGAATGGTTTCAGGTTTATGTTTAGAAATAATATTTCCCTCTGAGTCCTCAATTTTTTCAATAATATAGGGTCTCATTAATAAACCATCGTTAGCAAATGCAGAATATGCTTGTGCGATTTGTAAAGGTGTTGCTAATAGTTCATATCCGTGCGACATCCAAGGTAAGCTCACCTTACTCCAATTATAAGGTTTGGGAATGCGTCCACTTTCTTCTCCTGCAATATCAATAGAGCTTGGTGTACCAAAACCTAGGTTTCTAGCATATTGATAGAATGTATCGTTATCCATACGCATTGCAATTTCTGCAATTGCTATGTTTGATGATTTACGGATTACTTCATCAAATTTAATGTCACCCAAAGGATCATGGTCTCGCAGAGGAATTCCATGAATTATTTTTTCACCATTTTTTGGGGTTTTAAAAACTTCATCTAATTTAATAGTATTTTGCTCAATAGCGGCAATTGCAGTAACTAGCTTAAAAGTTGACCCTGGCTCGAAAGCAGAAATTCCTGTGTTTATTGTTTTTTTTGTTGCTGGGTAATTTGGGTCGAAAGTTGGATAGTTTGCTAGAGCTAAAATGGCACCAGTTGTAGGATTTATTATAATTCCGGTGCCACTGTTTGCATTGTACTTTTTTATACCATCTTCAAGCTCATCTTCAAGAATAGCTTGAATGTAAGAGTCAATTGTTGAGTAAAGTGTGTAACCTTCTCTAGGTAGTTCTTTTGGAGCTCCAATAAACTCAAAAATTCGATTATGAGCATCTTTACGAACTTGTTGTACCCCATCTTTTCCAGTAAGTTCTTTATTGTAGTACGCTTCAATTCCATTAACTCCTTGCATTTTTTGATTTACATATCCCAATGAATGAGCAGCATGTGAACCAAAAGTATATTTTCTACGGAATTTTTTTTCTATGATCACACCATGAATATCAAGGGCATGAATTTTTTCTTTTTCTAATAAAGTTAAATTTTTTTCAAGTACTATATATTTTGACCAAGAAGGGGCATTTTGAATTTTTCTTAGGTAATTCGAAACAGAGTTATTTGTTATCGAACTTAATGTATCTACAAGAATCTGGATGTGTTCATTAGTTAAACCAGAGACCTTAGGGTCGAGTGCAATTTGATAATCAATTATATTAGTAGCCAATAATGTACCGTTTCTGTCGTAAATATCACCTCTTTCTGCCGGGATTGGTATTTCACTTAGCGCCTGTTGGTTCCATAGTTTACGAAGTCCATCTCCCTCAACATAATTGATACGAATTAATTGAAAGGCCAAAGCACAAGGAATTAAAAAAATAATACCCATCACAAGAAACATCCGACTTAATATGGAGCTTCTATTCTCCATTATTCATCCACCTTAATTATATAATCAGCGGGCCCACCATTGATAAAGCCAGCATTTGTAGCTTTTTCATAGATTTCGGAAGGCCCGATTAAACGATCATATCTAAGCTTTAGCTCCTCATAGTTATGTCTAGTTTTGCTAAACTCACTCTCTAAAGCTTGCACTTCTTTTAGCAGACTCTGAGTTGCAAAAACATGCGTTAAATAGATAAAACCGACTCCGCCAATTATTAGGCTTAAGAGAATTACTACGCCAGGTTTAAATCTTGGAAACACAATATTATCACGTTCTAATTTTTTATTGGGGGTATTTTTTTTCCATGTTTTTGTTGCTGATGCCGACTTAGTTTTTTTCCTAGAATTAGGATATATCAGTTCACGTTTAAGTGGGGATTGAATCATCATAAGTTGCCACCCATTGCTTTTTTTGCAATTCGCAGTTTAGCGCTACGAGATGCGGGATTATGACTAACTTCTTGTGTAGATGGGGTGATTACCTGTCGGTTAATTAGATGGAACGGGGATAAATTATTTCCAAAAAAATCTTTCTCAACATTTCCTGTAAAATTTCCAGACTTTAAAAAACGTTTAACCAAACGGTCTTCCAACGAGTGATATGACATAATCACTATTCGTCCACTCTCTTTCAATAAACTTAAAGATTGAGATAATACTTGCTTAAGTACTTCTAACTCTTGATTAACTTCAATGCGAATTGCTTGAAACACCCGAGCTAGTGTTTTAACTAAAAATTTTTGATTGACAACGTTAGCAATTATTTGTCTCAGCTCGCTAGTACTTTTTATAGGACGTGATAAAATGATGGATTGTGCAATTTTTCGACTTGCTTTTTCTTCTCCATAATGGAAAATGATATCACGTAATTGTTCATATTCATAGGTATTTATAATATCATGAGCCGTACGATTAGTCATGTTTCCCATGCGCATATCGAGGGGGCCGTCTTCTTGAAAACTGAAGCCTCGATCACCTTCTTTTATTTGATGGGTAGATACTCCAAGATCTAAAAGTATACCATTTATTTGTCCATGATTAGTTGGAGGAATCAGCGTAGATAGATATCCAAAATTTCCCTTTAAAATTGTAAGCCGAGCGTCATCACCGATATAGTTTTTGGCAGCGCGAATAGCTTCATCGTCTTGATCAATAGAAAATAGTTTCCCATTAGATGTAAGACGATTTAAAATTGCTTTTGAATGTCCGCCTCCACCTAAAGTTCCATCAATATAGATGCCATCTGTATCTGTAATAAGGCCATCTATACATTCCTTGAGCATTACCGGGATATGTTGATGATATACATCCATTTTACTCATTTTCGGATGTTGGCCCGCCTCCCATCACAGATTCAAAAATTTCTTCAAACGCACCATCCTCTAAACCATCATCTGATTCTTTTAATTTATGTGGAGACCAAATCTCGATATATTGCCCCATTCCAATGAATATAGCTTTAGTACTTATCTCGGCAAATGTGCAATGTTCATTAGGAATTGAAATTCGATTTTGCCGATCTAATTGCGCATCTTCTGCGAAACGAAGAAAGTTTCTCTTTGCTAATCTACCAGCACGTGTAAAATTATTGGCCTTATTTAGTATATTTTCTACGTTAAACCACTCATTTTCTGGATATAAATAAAGGCATCTTTCAATACCTCGAACAATCACGAACCGATCTTG
>JAYPYN010000018.1:13330-16441 GCA_038154605.1 Balneolaceae bacterium | reverse complement strand
GGTGAAGCTTTTTCCGAAGCTTTGCCGGAAAAGATATACGACCTTTTTCGTCGATACTATGCTCGTATTGGCCTTTAAACTTATGCACGTTCCCGTAAAATGGATGGTTTGATTGCTAAATGATCTGTGTTTGAAAGCTCCCCACTTTCTCCCACTTCACCCCACAATGTACCCTTATTTATCCTAATCTGTCAAATTAATTCGTTTAAAAGGATCAAAAATTATTTTTTAGAAATGTACACCTAAATATTTTAGTCCAACAGCAAAATTGGTTTAAAATATTTTACCTGACTTGAAATGGTGTTAGAAAATATCAGGCAGACAGTTGGGAAGAGGCCATATTTTGAAATGATTTAATGGCATTATTTATTTGATCAAATTCAATAAGAAAGGCATCATGGCCATATTTTGATTTAATTTCTCTAAAGGTTGAATGAGGAATTAATTCGGCTAATTCAATTTGTTCTTTGATGGGATAGAGTATATCTGTATCAATTCCAATTATCAGTATAGGTATTTGAATACGCGAAAGTACAGATTTTGCAGTGCCACGTCCTCTAGCTACATCATGGGAGTCCATGGCTTTAGTAAGTATAATGTAGGAATTAGCATCAAAGCGATGAGTAAGTTTCTCTCCTTGATAGTTGAGATAAGAAGCTACCTCAAAAATATTTTTTTGAATATTCCAATTTCGCCCAAATTTGTGATCATAATTCAGTGGGCTTCGATATGTAATCATAGCCATGCTTCGTGCAGCAGCAAGTCCATCAATGGGAGGGGTGTCATCAGGATAAAACCCTTTAAGCCAATTTTTATCCGCTTTTATGGCAAGCCTTTGGGCTTCACTTATTCCTATTGCCCATGCTGAATGAGATTTTCCCATTGCCATTAAACACGCCGATTTGATTCTTGTATCCATTAAGCAAAATTCTAGGGCAATCATGCCACCCATAGAACCGCCAATGATCAGTTCAATTTCTTTGATTCCAAGTTCATCCAATAATTGTTGTTCAAGTCTTACAATATCTCGGATAGTTAAATCTGGGAAATCAGCTTTATATGCTTCTCCATTCAGTGGGTTAGTAGAAGTTGGGCCAACAGAACCATAATTACTTCCTGGGTGATTTATACAAATTACGAAGTGTGTGTCTTCATTTATTACACCCCGATCATCAAATAATCCTGCAAACCAAGTCTCAGCATCTGCATTACCAGTTAATGCATGAGATATTAGAATCACATTAGTTTTTATATGATTTAAGGTACCCCAAGTTTGATAAGCTAAATGAGGGGTAATTATTGTTTTACCTGATTCAGTTACAAAATTTGTGTTAAATAAGTGGGTATTTAATACGCTCATAATCAAAAATTTAGAAGTCTAATTAAATTATGATTAGATAAATAAATTAGACTTCTTAGAACATTGATAGGTTAGTTATGCAACAAATTCAGCAATTGTTTCAAATGCTAATTCAAAATCTTCGATGATGTCATCGATGTGCTCAATTCCCACTGAAACTCTAATTAAGTCTGGTTGTACTCCGCTCGCTGCTTGTTCACTTTCTGATAGTTGTTGATGAGTGGTTGATGCAGGATGAATAACCAACGTTTTAGCATCGCCTACATTTGCTAAATGGCTAGCAAGTTGTACGTTATTTATAAAGTTTTTTGCAGCATCATACCCGCCTTTTACGCCGAAGGTAAGTACAGATCCAAAGTGGTTTGGAGTAAAATATTTTTTGGCTCGATTATTATGAGGGTGTTCTTCTAATCCAGTAAAATTAACCCAATCTACCTGTTCATTATTTTTAAGAAATGCAGCTAATTTTAAAGCATTTGAATTATGGCGTTCTACACGCAGTGAAAGAGTTTCTAATCCTTGTAATAGTAAGAAACTATTAAATGGTGATTGAGAGGAACCGAAGTCGCGAAGCCCTTCAACTCTAGCACGAATAGCAAAAGCAATATTTCCAAAAGGTCCATCGGATCCAAAAACTTCCCAAAAATTAAGACCATGATATCCTGGAGAAGGTTCGCTGAACAAAGGATAACGTCCATTTCCCCAATTGAAATTACCGCCATCAACTATAATTCCTCCTATTGATGTGCCATGCCCACCAATCCATTTTGTTGCAGAGGCAGTTACCACATTTGCACCATATTCAATAGGTTTAACAATAGCTCCTCCTGCACCGAAAGTATTATCCACCACAAGTGCGATACCATATTTTTCACCAAGTTTTGCAAGACCTTCAAAATCAGCTACGTTTCCACGAGGATTTCCAATTGATTCAACATAAAAGGCTTTTGTGTTTTCATCAATCAATTGTTCGAATGCTTCAACAGTATCGTGTTCGGCAAAGCGAACATCAATGCCTAATCTAGGAATGGTAACTTTAAATTGATTATAAGTGCCACCATATAGATTTTGCGTAGAAATAATGTTGTCTCCAGCTTGTGCTAAATTCGAAATTGCCAAAAATTGTGCTGCTTGGCCTGATGCAGTTGCTACAGCAGCAACACCACCCTCTAAAGCGGCAATTCTTTTTTCAAAAACATCGGTGGTTGGATTCATAATGCGGGTATAAATATTACCGAATTCTCTTAGCCCAAACAGATTTGCAGCATGTTCTGAATCCTTAAAATTAAAAGAAGTTGTTTGGTAAATGGGAACTGCTCGTGATCCTGTAGTTGGATCTGGTTCTTGACCAGCATGTAGTTGTAGGGTGTCAAATCTTAATGTTCGTGATGTTAATTCTTTACTCATGATATTGTTATTGTGAATGATTAATTAATGGTTAGTTCAATAAAAAAAGCCGTGCTCAGAGAGTCCGAACAAGGCTTTTAAAAATCTTTCGAACTCATCTTTTCTAATACATATAGCATTAGACAGGATGTAGCACCTTTTCTCTATATCATGGATGATATTTGAGACGGTTGCCAAGGCTTCAAAGGACCTGATCCCTCCACCTTTCTAAATGAGAATGCAATAACTTTCTAAAGAACAATTGTATTTTAAAACAACAAAAAAGCCCTTTGGAATTACATTCTAAAGGGCTTAGTAAAATGTTAACGCATAGCCCCTACATGCATGATGACATACACATACAC
>JAYPYN010000018.1:0-13320 GCA_038154605.1 Balneolaceae bacterium | reverse complement strand
GGCTTACACATTTTATGTTGTTTTAAAATTTTCATTGGTAACAGTTTAAGAGACATCAAATAAAGACACAACAAATAAACTCCATTTTTTCATGTATAGGTGATTAGCTTAATGCTTTCTATAAGATGATGTAAAAATTACACTAAAAAAGAATTAAATAATGTATTAATCAAATTAAAAGGATAAAATTTTAAAAAAAATAATTATTCAGTATAAAATTCTGTGCGTGAATAATTGTTTCTTATCCAATTTCTTTAAGATTTTGAGGAAGATATTTGAACATGTATAAATGAGAAAGTGAATTTTAGAAGAAAAAATACCTCGTAACAGAATTTTACTATCAATAAGTAAAATATGTTAGAAGGGTTTAAACTAAGTGTTGTATCCTAGATTTCGGACCATATTTTCTTTCTCTCTCCATTTTTCTCTTACCTTTACATGAAGATCTAAGTAAACTTTTTTGCCCACAAATTCTTCTAAAGATTTTCTAGACTCCATGCCAAGTTTTTTTATGGCAGTGCCATGTTTACCTATTATCATTCCTTTTTGGGAAGTTCTATTTACAATTACTTCTGCATTTATATAATCAAGATCATTTCGTTCTTCGTATTGAATTACATTAACAGTAGCTGAATAAGGTAATTCCTCATGATATTGTAGAAACAGTTGTTCTCGAATTAACTCTGAGGCGAAAAAACGTACTGGATGTTCACTTAGTTCATCTTTTGGGTAGAAAGCAGGTCCGGGGAGGAGCTGATCTTTGATGGATTGAAGCAGTAAACTAATGTTAGTATTCTCCAAAGCTGATACCTTAATTGATGAAGAAAAATCAAATGATTTATTTAGGGTTGATTCCACCTCTATGATCGTTGTTGGAGTGGAAGAATCTATTTTGTTAATTATGAGAATTACAGGTTTTCTGAATTTCTTAAGCTCTTTAAATGCATATTCAGGGATTTCGGACGCATGCACATCAACGATAAAAAGAATGATATCAGCATCTTTTTCAGCTTTTTCAACAAAGCGCATCATAGCTTTTTGAAGTTCATATTTAGGATTTATCATCCCAGGTGTATCTAAAAATACTATTTGAGAGTCATCGTCGGAATGTATGCCTACTATTTGATGCCTAGTAGTTTGCGCTTTATGTGTTGTGATAGAAAGTTTAGTACCTAAAACTTGATTCATTAATGTTGATTTCCCAGCATTGGGTTTACCAACAATGGCAACATAACCAGATTTATGTTTAATACTCTCAGTCAATCTACGTCCTCATGTATGCTCATAACTTCAATGTAAGATTTTACAGATTTCGAAAGTCCCATAAAAAGAGCGTCACAAATAAGGGCATGGCCAATACTAACTTCATTCAAATAAGGCACTACTTCTAGGAAGGTTGGTAAGTTTTGCAGATTCAACCCATGCCCAGCGTTCACCTTCATACCTAATTTATGTATCAATATTGCTGCTTCCCTTAAACGTGCTAATTCTTGGTATTGGCGGTCTTTAGAGGTTGCATTCGCATAATTTCCAGTATGTAATTCTACGGCATCGGCTCCAAGTATTTTTGCTTTTTCAATATCCTTTTTTATAGGATCAAGAAAAACACTGATTTCTATTCCGCTTGGTTTAATCTGTGGAAACACTCGGTTTTTATAGTCATCAAACACCATATCCATATTTAAGCCACCTTCGGTTGTTAGTTCTTCGCGCCCCTCTGGCACTAATGTGCAAAGATTAGGTTTTGTTGCTAGTAATATATTAATCATTTCGTCAGTAGCAGCCATCTCAAAATCTAAGGTTCCTTTAACCACCTTTTTAAGTTCAACAACATCGTGATCTAAAATGTGCCTCCGATCACCTCTTAAATGAAAAACGATACCATGAGCACCCGCATGCTCACATACTTTGGCTGCTTCTACAGGTCTAGGATACCCTTCTCCCCTAGCATTTCTTAAGGTTGCTACATGATCAATATTTACTAGTAATTGCATAGAAAAATGTTGAGTAAAGCTATGGTGTTTTATAATTGTTTAAAAATAGTTAATAGTAGCTATATTTATTCTATCAAATTTTCAAGGATGCAGAGATTAAAAAAATATAGTGTGTTTATTGTGATGGGATTCCTTTTTGCTTCGTGTGGAACCGTACAGAGAGGTACAATTCCTTGGGAAGATACTACTCTTGTGGAAGGTTCTAGCGCCATAACAGCTATAAATATGTCTCGTTATGAACGATCGTTGAGAAATAAATTGGATATTGCTTTTAAAAATTGGAAAGGTACAAAGTATCATCTAGGCGGTACGGGGCGTAGAGGCATCGATTGCTCTGCGTTTATGCAGGTAGTGTTCAAAGACTATTTTGATGTTCGTCTGCCAAGAACTACAAGGGAACAGATGAAATTGGGTAGCTATGTACCTAAAAGAAATATTAAAATTGGTGATCTTGTTTTTTTTGAGACAGAGAAAGATACTTATCATGTAGGTGTAATGATAAATAGATCACAATTTATGCATGCCGGAGTATCTACTGGAGTAACGTTTTCTACACTAAAAAATGAGTATTGGCTAAAAAGGTATTTAACTGCTCGGCGTATTTTCTAGATTGTAAATGTAACGCATCATGCTACTGTATTCTTCTGAAAGCGAAATATTGCGACGCCCCATAATTGCACGCATGGTTTCAATGGCTTTTTCAAAATTGTAGGTTTCTGGTGTATCGCTTAACCATTTAAAAGAAGGAATTAATTTGGGTGGGAATCCGCTTGCTAAAATATTTGAACTTACCCCACATATTGTTCCCGTATTCAATTTAGTTTGTATGGCGGTTTTCGAAAAATCACCAAATACACTTCCAAAAAATTGAACACCTCCTTCATAGTAGGTTTTTTTCTCCCAATCAACTAGTTTTACAGGGCTATAATTATTTTTTAGGTTTGATGTGTTTGTTCCAGCTCCAAAGTTATTCCATTGCCCAATAATTGAGCTTCCCATAAATCCATCATGAGATTTATTCGAGTAGGAATGAAAAATACTGTTTGATATTTCACCACCAACCTTACAGACGGGACCTATGGAACTTCCATTATAAATTCTAGCACCCATTTTTATTTCTGAGTGGTCGCATATTGCAACTGGACCTTTAATGATAGTTCCAGCTTCTAATTTGCAATGAGCACCGAGGTATACAGGTCCATCGTCGGCAATAATTATACAGCCTGGTTCAATAATCGCAGAAGAATGAATAATTGTATTAGTTGGATGTTGGATAATTACATGGTCTGGAGCAGTAGAAAGATGGTCGAAAGATAAAGGTAATACATTAATGTCTGTTCTAATTTGATCAGCATTGAAAGCGAGGATATCCCAAAAATAGGTTATGAAATCTGGCTTATGGGTTAATTGAGAAGAATTTTTGGTAGTTGGAATCTCATTTCTATCTAAATGACCATATGTAATATCAGCTGAAATTCGTGCCGCAATCAATTGGTTTTTCCAATATAGTGTATGAAAAGGTTTTAAATTTTTTATGGAATATACCAGCTCTTGATTGGGTAAAAATCGTGAGTTAATCCAAAAGTAATCGTCCCTACTTTTTATGGGATTTGAGGGAAATAATGAGGATAAGTAATTATCAACAGAGCGAACCCAGGTTGTAGTATTTAAATGATTAAGCCACTTTTCACGGATAGTAAATATACCAATCCTTACATCATCCAACGGTCGGGTTAAGGTGATAGGTTTAAAATTTGCAGCGGTTTCATCCGTAAAGAAACAAAGGTTCATAAAAATGGTTGAAGAATTATGAATAAAATCTGATTCAATTGATCTAATAATACATTAATTTACTATGTTTCATCAAGAACAAATTTGTAAACCCTATTTATAATGTGTGGAATAATTGGCTATGTAGGTAATAAGAAGGCTAAAGATATAGTTTTAAATGGTCTTAAAAGAATGGAATATAGAGGTTACGATTCTGCAGGAATTGCCACCTTGAATGGAGGGTTGCATATTTCAAAAACTAGAGGCAAGGTTAAAGACTTGAAACATCTTGTGAAAGATAAACATGAGGGACATCTAGGTATTGGCCATACTCGGTGGGCAACTCATGGTGAACCCAATGATATTAATTCACATCCACATATCAGTAATTCAGGAAAGATTGCAGTGGTACATAATGGAATTATTGAGAATTACGCTACTTTAAAAACGATGCTAGAAGCCGATGGATATGAATTTTATTCTGAGACAGATAGCGAGGTTGCCGCAAAATTAATTGAAAGTGTTCTAGATTCTAAACCTGAACTTACATTAGAACAAGCAATACAAGTGGCAGTAGGTCAAATCACTGGTGCTTATGGTTTTGCTATTGTACACTCTGATTACACCGATAGAATTATTGTTGCTAGGAAAGGATCTCCTTTATTGATTGGAATTGGAGATAATGAAATGCTAGTTGCTTCTGATGCATCTGCAGTTGCAGAGTATACCGATAAAGTGATTTATCTAGATGAAGGAGAGCTAGCTGTGATTACTCAAGACTCTTATCAAATACTTGATGCGAATGAAGTGGAATTGGAAAAAGAAATTCATGAGTTGGTTCTAAATTTAGAGGAGATTGAAAAAGGGGGGTTCCCATTTTTTATGCTCAAGGAGATTTTTGAGCAACCAAAAACTATTTCTGATTGCTTGCGTGGGCGTATAAATTCCGAAAAAGGTGAAGTTAATTTGGGTGGTTTAACACATGTTGTAGAAGATTTGTTAAATGCTAAGAGGTTTGTTATTGCTGCGTGTGGAACAAGTTGGCATTCTGCATTGGTAGGAGAATATTTGATTGAACATCTAGCACGTATTCCAGTTGAAGTAGAATATGCTTCTGAATTTAGATACAAAGATCCGCTTCTAGGAGAAGGGGATGTATTATTTGTTATTTCTCAATCTGGTGAAACCGCTGATACCCTGGCGGCTATGAAAACAGCAAGGGAAAATGGGGCATCGGTTTATGGTATTGTAAACGTAGTAGGATCAACAATAGCTAGAGAAACTGACGCAGGAGTGTATCTTCATACCGGTCCCGAGATTGGTGTTGCCTCAACGAAAGCTTTTACTGGACAAGTTACCGTTTTAATTTTAATAGCGTTGTTATTGGGTAGAAAAAATGGAAATCTAACCAAAGAACGAGCAATTGAAATTCTAGAAGAACTTTCAAATATACCTTCTAAAATTCAGCAAATTTTGGATAGAAGTGATGAGTTAGAAAAAATTGCACGGTTATTTACCTATGCGCCTAATTTCTTATATCTAGGGCGAACAGTAAGTTTTCCTGTAGCATTAGAAGGTGCGTTAAAATTAAAAGAAATTTCTTACAGCCATGCCGAAGGATACCCCGCCGCAGAAATGAAACATGGTCCTATTGCACTAATCGATGAAATGATGCCTGTTGTGGTTATTGCTGCTACAACTCATACTAATGATAAAATGGTAAGTAATATCGAAGAGGTTAAAGCAAGAAAAGGAAGGATTATTTCGATTACATCAGAAGCTAACAATGAAGTAAGAAACCTAGCTGAGTTTAATTTCTCTATTCCAAATACTGAAGACGTTCTTTCGCCTTTATTAAGTGTTGTACCCCTACAGTTACTCTCTTATTATATAGCAATAAATCGTGGTTTAAACGTCGATCAGCCAAGAAATTTAGCAAAAAGTGTAACTGTTGAATAGAAGAGAATTTATTTTTTTGCGAATCCTTTTATTAAATAAAAAGGTTTATATATGATCGTATAACTACCAAATATTATAAGTTTCTAACTTGTTTTTAGTTAATAAAAACAGTTTTATCAAATTCGTTTTAATCTCTATGCTCGACTCAAAATGAATAATTGGAAAAAAGTGATATTTAACATCACATTATTTGTACTTGTTTGTATTGTAATTTTTACTGGATAAATGTTTTTGTTTTTACAGTTACAATTTTAGCATTTACTTAAAATTTAAAAAGGACAACATATCACATTAGAATAAGTGATTTATTTTAGACGAAAAATAAAGTCTGTTTATATTATTGCGTCAACTTATTGGTAGTGTAATTTATTTATAAAAAGTTGGATCCCTGCGGTAAGTATTGTTAATTACCCAAAACCATTAATAAGTGGGGGATTCCATCAACAATGTATGTTTCGCTACTAGAGATAAACCCAAATTTATTATAATATGGAGAAAGGTGAGCTTGAGCTTCGATGGTAATGGAGCAATCTGGATATAGCAAAAAACATTTTTCAATCCCTTTAGTAATTAATTGTTGGCCCAGTTTATCGCCTCTATATTTTTTATCTACTACAATTCTCCCAATTGACGAAGTCTGTTCAAATTTTATTCCAGGACCAAAAACTCTTAAATAACCAACCAACTGGTCCTCATCAAAAAAAAGTAAATGATCTGCTTTAGAATCGTAGCCATCAATGTCTTCAAATAAGCATTCTTGTTCAATCACAAAAACACGTTGTCTTAAACTAAAGATAGCTTCTAATTGGGAAGAAGAAAGAGAATTGAAAGATGAAAAATGAAAATGATACGTTTTCATTGCAAAACAAAATTGATGATGTACCGTAACAGCGCTCGAATATTAATATAAAAAATTAAGTTATGATTTTATCTTGGCTCATAAACAGTACGGCTGTTTTCTTAACATCGAAAATATTATCAGGTGTTGAAATAAAAAACTTTTGGGCAGCTATTTGGGTTGCAGCTGGAATTTCGTTAGCGAATTTTATTCTTGGTCCAGTACTTAAGTTTTTAACTTTCCCCATTACGCTACTTACTTTTGGGTTATTTGCAATTGTTGTAAATACCGTTTTGGTAATGCTTGTAGATAAATTTATTGATGATTTTAAGATTAAAAATTTCGGCTGGGCATTAGCATTTACTATGATTTTATCCGTGATTAGTACCGTATTAATGAGCATTTTCAATTAGCTAAGTAGCTTAAAGTTAGATATTATCACAAACTGATTGTGTAAATGTAGCAGTAGTGCCTTCTCCACCAATGTCTTGAGTGCAATACACTTTTTTTTCTACTAGCGTTTTATAAATAGCTTTTCGAATTTCATCTGCCGTATGATTTTGGCCTATATGTTCTAGCATCATTAATGCAGAGAACAACAGCGCTAATGGGTTTGCTTTATTTTGACCTGCAATATCTGGTGCCGAACCATGAACAGCTTCAAATATTGCTGCATCATCTCCAATATTTGCTGCCCCAGTAACTCCTAATCCACCTACTAATCCTGAGGCTAAATCACTTAAAATATCTCCAAATAAGTTGGTAGTAACCACTACATCAAATCGTTGAGGGCGTATTACCATTTGCATAGCCATGTTATCTACAATTAAATCTTCAAATTCAATATCAGAGTAATTAGTAGCTACTTCTCTACCAATTTCAAGAAAAAGCCCAGTAGTAAATTTTAAAATATTAGCTTTATGAAAGAGGGTTACTTTTTTTCTTTCTTGTAATTTAGCGTATTCAAAAGCAGCGGTTACAATTTTTCTAGAAGCAGTTTCTGTAACTACTGCAATGCTTTCTGCATGTTTTTGTTCTTCATCAACCCATTGTTCTCGCCCAATATAAAGCCCTTGTGTGTTTTCTCGGAAGATGACCATATCCACATTTTTGAAAGGGCTGTCGATATTTGGTAAAGTCCGAGCAGGACGTATGTTGCTGTACAAGTTGTACTGCTGGCGAAGGGCAACGTTTACAGATCTAAATCCTGTTCCAACGGGTGTAGTAAGCGGTCCTTTTAGTGCTATTCGATGTTTATTAATGGCTTCAACGGTGTCATCAGGTAGTGGGGTTCCATTTTTCTCATAGGCAGACAATCCAGCTGCTTTTTCTATCCATTCTATCTGTGCACCAGCTTTATTTAGGATTGTTACAACTGAATGAGTGATTTCTGCTCCAATTCCATCTCCGGGAATCAATACTACTTTTTTCATAGACTACATAATTTTTACTATACCCAATATAGGAATTAATGTATTGTAATTATCGCCAGATAAAATGTTTGCTTAACTCGTATAGGTAACTCTATAAATTCTGCCGCTATAATCGTCAGAGATTAAAATGGAACCATCAGGTAGTTCCAAAAAAGCAACTGGGCGTCCTTTTATGTCTTCTTTACCTTGGAGCCATCCAGTTATAAATGGTTGATAGGAAGTTGCTTTACCTTTATCATTTAATGTAACTACACTAATTTGATAACCAATTCTCTCACTTCTATTCCAACTACCATGTTCGGCAATAAAGACCTGGTTTTTATATTTACTGGGAAACATATCGCCAGTATAAAACATCATGCCTAACGGAGCTACATGAGCATCTAAATCTTGAATTGGTTTAACGAAATTTTTGTTTCTGATTTCGTCCTCAGTAGCATATTCAGGGTCCCAAATATTAGTGCCGTGTAAAAAAGGAAATCCAAAATGAGAACCCTCAACAGTAAGTTCATTTAATTCGCAAGGTGGAATATCATCCCCCATCCAATCCCTGCCATTATCTGTAAACCAAAGATTTTGTGTATTGGGATGCCATGTAAATCCAACGGTATTTCTGATGCCATGAGCAATAATCTCAAGATTTTTACCATCGGCATCCATTCTTGTTAAACTCGCATACATAGGATTTTCATCTTCTTTATTGCACACGTTACAAGGTGCGCCAACGGGTATATATAGTTTATTATCTGGTCCAAATGCGATATATTTCCAGCCGTGATTAGATTCTGTAGGGAATGAGTCATTTATAAGTTTAGGATTTGGGGTATTCTCAAGATGATCATCAATATTCTCGTATTTCCAAATTTTGCTTACTTCAGCTACATACAAATCATGTTCTAAAAAGGCGACACCGTTAGGCATTCTATAGCCAGATGCTAGGGTTAACACTGTATCCGCTTTATAATCATTATCTTCATCAATCAGGGCATATATTTTCCCTACTCTTCTAGTGCCTACATAAATTACACCTTTTGGACTTCTAGCCATTTGTCGTGCGTCTTCTACTCCTTCTGCATAAATTTCGACATTAAATCCTTTTGGGGCTTTTAAGAAATCAAAGGTGGATACAAAGTCTTTGATTTCTAAAGTATGTTCGCTTTTCGATTTACAAGAAATACTAGCAATAAGTATAACTATAATAGAGATATATTTCATAAAAAATGGGATAACTAATGATTGAGCATAGTGAAAGAAAACATAATAATATGCATTATTAAAATTTTAATCTATCCCAGACATATTGAGGAGTTAGTTTTGCAATTAAAGCAATAAGTTTCCATTTTTTTGTTACATACACTCTTTTTTTATTTTTTTCTATACCCTTTATCATCTGGTAAACGGCTTTTTCTGTACTGGCCACCCAAAACATTTTTTTGTTGTTTTTTGTCATTTCAGAAACGACATAACCTGGTCGAATGTCTGTAATTGTAATTCTTAAATTTAATTTATTAGCTTTTTGACGAAGCCCTGTCATATAGTTGGAAATAAAATGCTTAGAAGCGGTATAGGCTGCTGCTCTCCCTGAAGCTAGATGGGAGGCGATAGAAGACATACCAACTATTTGGCCATGATTTTGAGACCTAAAATATTTAAATGCAAAATGTGCTCCATGTACAAATGCTGTTACATTCACTTGAATTGTTTTATAGTCCGCCTCCCATTTTGGTAATAACGTATCAATGCCAACTCCGGCATTTAAAATCATAATATCCATACCTCCCATTTCAGAAATTAAATCATTATAGATTTCATGTGCAGTTTCATGGTCGGTAACATCACATGTACGATAGTATGCATGTTCGCCAATTTGTTTAGTAATTTGTTCTAAACGTTCTGTTCGCCGCCCAATCAAGCCTACTTTATACCCTTTTTTTGCCATTTGTTCGGCAAGTTCTTGACCAATACCCGATGTGGCACCGGTAATTACTACTTTTTTCATCGAATGAAATTTAAATCGTTAGATAAATAATTTTTAAGAGGTATTTGTTGAAGAGCATCAAAAGCGTTCAAGAATTCAAGATAATACTTTAATAAACGATGGTGTGAAATTTGTACAATTTCTTCTAATTTAATTTTCCCTTCTTCCAGTTTTAGTAAAGAAAGCGGATTAAAATTTTCTGAAACTGAGAGATTTTTAGTTATGGAATCCAAATTTAAAGCATTTATTTCCTTTAAGAGTTTTTTATGATGGAGCAAATAACTAGATAAAAAACTGGATTTAAGAACTTTATTTAAAGAATCTTGGTGTACGGCTGCATTAAATTCATTTTGTTGTTCTATTTCATCTAATTTTTGTTCTGCAATCTGATTTTTATTGTTCTTGAAAATGGGTAAAGTTACCCCGACTGAAATTCCTAATTCATTATCACCATTATTTTTAAAAGGTGTATATTCAGCCTGGATATACCCTAAATCAAAATCAAAACGCTCTGTTGAGGTTTCTAGTTCAGCTACTTCTACTTGTTTTTGTAGATATTGCAGATCGGTATTAAAAAAAGAAGAGGTAAGGAGGTTATACATTGTTTCCTCCATTTTTTCTAAGGATATAAGAGTGAAATCATTCCATTCAATGTTTTCTTTTCCCAAAATAAGTTTGATTTTTTCGGTCGCATGATTCCATTTAACTTTACTATCCTCATATTTTTCTAGAAGTTCAATTACTTCAAGTTTTGCATCAATAAATCCACTGCCATCGAATAAATCGCTTTCAACGGCTTGTTCGTATAATTGAACTTTATTTTGAGCAAGCTGATATTTTTTTTTGCTCAATTCAGTCGCATTTTTGCTGCTAATATATTTTAGGAGCATTAAATATCTATCAAACAATAATTTTTTGAATACTAATGATTGCCGCAATGTTATAGCTTCTTTTCGTGCATTAAAAAGTGCATTATTTCGCCGAACTTTCCACGGATTACTAGGACGAAAACGAAGTTGATAGCCCACATCCTCCAAAGATAGTTCATCGTTGCCGTATCTCAATTCAAATTCATCACCAAAAGGAATTTTGTAGGTTCCGCGATTAATAAAATTAATTTGTGCTTGGTATTCGTTTAAGCTGCGGTCTTCGAATGCGGTTATCAGGAAATCTTCCGGAGTTGTTTGTGATATCCCTTGTACACTCACTAATATATTACATATAAATAGCCATCCTACATATCTCATTCGATCATCACCTTTTCACCAACTGGCAGATTATTCTATCCACTTATTTCGATGAATACTTCCAAGCCAAATGCTTTTACAGCAGTTGATTTTTGAAGTATCTGAGGTAGTTCTGTAATAGAGCCAAATCCAATTATTTTACCTTCTAATTCAATAGTACTTTGTTGAATAGACCTTATTTTTACGATTTCGTTTAATTCTCTATTTCGGTCTTTATTCCCTACTAAATATCCAACAACCGTAGTGGGGTGTAAGGGATTAATAGTTAGCAATGAGGTGTAAGCTTCTACTTGCTCGCCAGATTTTACATGGACAGCATCAATTACTCCATCAAAAAGAGCATATTTATTGAGTTTTTGTTGTTCAAGAAGTCTCCATTTCAATTCTTGTTTAGACAAGTCGATGGTTGCTTGAATTTGGGATTGATCAAATTTTTGATCTTGCAATAAATCTTTAATTTGGATGTTAGTAGCTTCTTTTTCTAACCTTCCTTTATCAAGAATCCATTTTTTTTGAAGATGTAACTGGGATAGGGAATCCGAAATGTTGTCAATCTGTATAAAATCTTTAGATAAAGCTTTATTAACGGCAATTTTCGATTCAATTTGTCGCACATTGTTATCAACCTCATTTTGAATAATTCTTTTTTTTGAATAGAGTAATTCTAATTCGGATTCTAATAATTTTTGTTGTTCAGTTTTTTTCGATTCTAAATTCTGAATCTCTTTTTCGAGTTTTTTTATGACCAATTGAAGTTCTAAACTTTCTAATTCTATTAATAAATCACCCTTAGATACAGTGTTTCCTGGTATTACATAACTGTTAATAATAGTTGCCGACTTTTCTGTATTGATCTGATATTTTTTTGCATAGGTTATCCCTAAAAAAGAGCTATTTCCATCAAAGTAGAATTTGTTTACTAATAAAAGTGATATAAAAAGAACACCAGTGAAAACAAAAAAAGAATTGGTTTTGGAGATCATTTTAACTGTCCTCCAACATATCTTTTACAGTAACTTTAGATCGTTTTATTCCTTCAATTGAAGACAGTTTTGTGATCAAAGATTTTTTATCGATCCCTAATTTAAGCTCGAGGTTAAATTCTGCTTCTATTTCTCCATTGTTTCTGTGTGTAAGTTGAATTTCGTTAAATTCTATACAGAATAAAGGTAATATTTGTTCGATTTCGGATATAATGGCTAGGTCTTTAACACGAACTAACATTCTGCCTCGTTCACCTGCTTTTGTGCTGAATGGTGAGTAATGTAAAATAAAGGCTCCCATACAAAATATGATGGTTCCAATAAATGAAATAGTGTAACCAAATACCCCAATGGATAAACCAACGCTTAACGCAGCAAAGATGAATATTATATTACGTGCGTCTTGAATACGCGTACGAAATCTGATAATTGCAAGGGCTCCAAAAGCACCTAATCCTCGGGCTAGGCTATCGCCTATAGCCATCATTACCATAGCAGAGACTATAGATCCTAAAGCGATTGCTTGGAAAAAATTTCTTGGATATTGATCTCCTGAAAATGTGAGTTTATGGGTTATTGCGATAATTGAGGATAGAGCAAAAGCCCAAATCAGAGAATAAAGTACATTTATAAATGTAGGATACTCGAATACTGGTTGGTCCGGAAAAAGTTCAAACATATTAAGATGTAGGTCCTAGTTTGTAAATTAAATCTAATAAAAACAGTATGTAAATACTTTTAAAAGAAAAAAACTCTAAGCTTTAACTCAAACTAATCATACATAATTCCACTGCAATAAGATTATCTGATATAGTATTCTTAACTGTAGGAATACCACTTTTAAACAAAGTAACAGATCGGCGCTATTTACAGGTCAGTATGGGTCACTAAACTATACATCAAAATTAGTAATAAAAAAAGAATGATGGTGAAGTAAGGAAGCTAGAACCAGTTATCCTTGTTAGGGTCAATTTCTTAAGAGTAATTATTCCTGTAATCAGCATACATGCAATGCTTCCATAAACCCGAATAAATTATGGTGTGCATAATGTAAAACTCCCGCAGTTACAGTATTAGAAAATATTATTGACCAATAGAACAGAGATGGATGAAGCAAT
>JAYPYN010000017.1:16178-21293 GCA_038154605.1 Balneolaceae bacterium | reverse complement strand
GTTTAATTCATCATTCTACTTCCGGTCTATCAACCGTTGAAATAACCGCTAAGAATGCACAGCGAGTAGTGGGTGAATTTAGGAGATATTTTTCTGATGTGCGTTCTAATGGAAGCGGTATCTATAAAACATTTGTGGTTGCTCGCAGTTCAAATCCCGATAAAACGTCAATGATGATGCGTTATCTAATAGATCAAAATATTCAAATTGAAGAAGCCGCCTCTGATTCACGCACAAATGGATTCGATTATTCTACTGGGAAAACCGGTAAGGTTAACATCAAAAAAGGGGACTTTGTAATCTCTACCAAGCAACCAATTGGAAATCTAGTTCGTGTATTATTCGAACCATCTCCAGAGTTAGAAGATTCTGTTACCTACGATATAACCGCTTGGGAAATGCATTATGCTTATGGTGTTGATGGATATGCTCTAAAAGGTGAGGTGGAAACTAAAAGAGTAAGCATGGACAATATTCCTATCACTACAAGAACCATAGAACGCCCATATGCATATATCGCGAAATGGAATTCCATCGACGATATGAAATTTCTTTCTGCACTATTACAGAAAGGGGTACGGCCTAGATATGCTCAAAAAGGGTTTACTATTGATGGCAAAAGTTATGCAGCAGGAACCCTAGTAATCACAAGAAATGGGAATCATAAAATGGGTGATGATTTTGATGATTTAGTTAAAACTCTTGCAGATGTCTACAATCGTGATATACAACCGGTTGCAACTGGCTTTGTGGATTCAGGATTAGATTTTGGTTCTTCTTCTGTTAAACTTATAGATGCTCCACATATTGGATTGATAGCTGGTGATGGAACAAATTCGAATATGGTTGGTCATATTTGGCATTTTTTCGATCAGCAGATAAAGTACCCAGTAACTATGCTTAATATGGATGAATTAGGAGGTATTGAATGGACAGATTATGATGTTATGATTATGCCAACTGGATATTATGGAGATACATTTGATGAAGATGGCATGGAAAAATTGATGAATTGGGTGCAGGATGGTGGCGTTTTAATTGCGGTAGAGGGTGCAAATAGATTTTTGGTAAATCAAAATGGCATAGAGCTTTCAGTAAAATCCGGAGATGATTCTGAGGATGATTCTCCAGAATCTAAATTGAAAGTATATGGCGATTCGGAAAGAGATTTTATTTCGAATTATAATGCGGGATCAATTTATGAATTAAGTATGGATGTTACCCATCCACTCGCTTTTGGATATAATCCAAATTATATGTCGTTGAAACTTGGTAGTACAGCCTACGAGTATCTTGAAAATGGCTGGAATGTTGGTGTAGCAAAAAGTGGAGAGCCTAGAAGTGGATTTGTTGGTGCCCATGTAAAAGAAAATCTTGAACACTCATTAAGTTATGGGGTTCAAACGATGGGGGCAGGCTCGATCGTTTATATGATTGACAATCCGTTTTTTAGAGGATTTTGGCATAATGGAAAACTGATAGTTGGGAATGCCATTTTCTTTTTGAGCAACTGAACCAAATCACATAAGATAGAAAAAAGCAGCTTTATTGAGCTGCTTTTTTGGGGTTTGTAATTATAACTTAAGTTCTAATCTCATTTCCTCATCCTTTCGAAGAATGGTAATAGTAGTAATTTCACCTTTTTCTAAGGTATTTAATGCTCCCATGTAATCGTAAATATCATTCAATTCTAAGCCTCCTAATTCAATAATTACATCGCCGGCTTTTAGTCCTGCATTAGCTGCTGGTTCTTCGGCATTCACACCCGTAATTTTCATACCTCTTCCGTCATAGCCATAATCAGGGAGAACACCTAAGGTTGGGCCATTAAGACGCATACTTTGGCGTTGTTTTCCTGGGGCTTTAATAAAAGCCATTTGCTCTTTATAAAAGCCATCTAAATACTCAATAACTCGTGCAATATGTTCAATGGTTTTTGCAATTCCCTCATTGTTGATGTATTCCACATCATCAGATGGGCGATGATAATCGGCATGTGTATCGGTAAAGTAATGAAGCACTGGAATATTTTTATAATAAAAGCTTGTATGGTCAGATGCCCCCGTTCCGTCTTCCACTAAGTTAATTTTCAAAGAATCGGTATTAGCAACCCACAAAATATCTTTCCAATTAGCAGTAGTACCAGCACCAAAAATGATTAGTTTTTCATCTTCCATTCGCCCAATCATATCCATATTTATCATAGCTAGGGTTTTCTCCAAATCAACCGTTGGCTGTTTTACATAATGCGCCGATCCAAGTAATCCCATTTCTTCGCCAGAGAAAGCTAGAAACAAAATATCGGTGTAGGGTCGATGTTCACCAAAATATTGTGCTAGTTCAATCAATCCAGCAGTTCCAGAAGCATTATCATCTGCACCATTATGAATACGAGGAGTATCTCCTCTGTAGAGCGAGCCAAATGAACCAAATCCCAAATGATCGTAATGAGCACCCAGTATAATTACCTCGTCTGATTCCCCAGTTCCTTTTAGTAAACCAACCACATTTTTCGACAATCTTTTTTCGCCAGTTGTATCTGTAGAATGTGGATTATTTAAGATGGCGGTATTAATTGTAAACGTTTGAATATACGTTTCATCATCACCAGCAGGCTCTAAACCAAAATCGCGAAATAAATCGGCGATATAATTAGCTGCTTTTGCTTCTTCTGCTGTACCTGCTTCTCTCCCTTTTAATTCTTCCGAGGCTAAAAAAGCCACATGTTGTGCTATATCTGCAGTAGATATCTCTGCCGTTAAGATAGTTTTTTTTGGTTGAGAAGTACATGCACAAGCTATGCAAAGAGGTGCAGTGATAATATAATGGAGTACTTTCATAGGTAATATTAGATTGAATATTAAAGTAAGGCGCTTTTACGAATGTTGTAACAATTACTACTGATTTAAAATTCTTGATAATGAATCATCAACCTTCCTACCTTTAGGGTATCGGTTAGGGGTGTCCTTAATAGGACTGAGATTATACCCTAAGAACCTGATCCGGATAATACCGGCGGAGGGAAACCACATTGCCTATCAAGCATTCGTTTACCTCCTCCATTAATCATTAATTTAATTGGAGGAATATGTTACCAAACATGTTATCCCGACTGTTAGCAGTCGCTTTTTTTAGTTTACTATGTATTATTGATGTACAAGCACAAACCATACGTGGTGTTGTACTTGATGCAGAAACCCAAGAACCACTTGCTGGAGCAAACGTTGTGTTACTTTTAACACAACGAGGGGTAGCCACCGGATTAGATGGCTCGTTTTTATTGAAAGCTGACTTAGGTTTAGAACTAAAGATCAGTTTTATAGGGTATGAAACTGAGATAGTTACTACAGAAAAAAATCTTAGGATATTACTTAAACCATCTCTAAAGTTTGAACCATTAATTATTCAAGCTATTCGAGCAAAATCTATCGATCCTGTCACTCAAAGCACAATATATCGTGACGAGATTCAAAAAAAATATCAAGGTGAACAACCTATTTTTTACCTAGATAAATTAACACCGTCCATTACTTCATTTTCTGAATCAGGAACAAGACTTTTTAATGGAGGGCAAATGAGGCTTCGGGGAATTGGACAAGAGCGTATTAACATAACATTGAATGGCATTCCATTGAATGATATGATTGATCATGGAGTTTTCTTCTCAAACTTTACTGATATCAGTGCGAGTTTCGAATCTGTACAAGTACAAAGAGGTGTTGGAACAAGTTCGAACGGTGTTGCTTCTTATGCGGGATCCGTGAACTTTGAATCAGTGAACTTACAGACACAAAAGCAAGGAGGAAGAATCCAAGCTGGAGTTGGTTCGTTTGAAACATCAAGATTAAATGGAAGTGTTTCTTCTGGTATGATTAAAAACAAATGGTCATTTTTTAGCAATTTCAGTAAGATTCAATCTGACGGATATAGAGACAATACCTCAACCGATGGGTATTCATTCTTTTTCTCAGGTGGTTATTTTGGAGAGAAAGATTTTATAAAAATTAATGCTTTTGATGCCCGCTCAAAAAATGGATTAGGGTATTTAGCAGTTACTGAGAGTGACTTAGAAGTTGATCAGAGAATAAATTATCTCAACGAAAATGATAAAGATGATTTTGGTCAGCGTTTTGTGCAAATCCAGCATATTCGGCTTATTTCAGAAGAATTTTCTACAACAAGTTCATTGTATTACGGAGGTGCTTCTGGTGATTATTTTTACACCTATCAAAATGATGCAGGCGGGTTTGATCAAATCAATTATCCTTTAAAAAATGATCATTATGGAATGATGATAAATGCAAACAATTCATCGTTAAATAATTTAGAATTAGCCTCTGGAATCCATCTTTATCAATTTGATCGAACGAATGAAGAATCAATAACACCAGATTTTAAAAATCCATATTACAGGGAAATGTCCACAAAAAAAGAACTCAGTTGGTTTGTTAGGGCAGATTGGACGTTAAAAAAGTTATTATTAAATGCAGATATACAGTTTAGAACGATGAATCTGTCGATAGAACCAGATTATAATTCTATTGGTATTGAACCTGAGGGAGATATTATAAAAAAATGGAATTTTATAAATCCAAGACTAGGAATTACCTATCGAGTAAGTGACGCTACTTCAATATATGCCTCTATTGGTAGAACAGGTCGTGAACCTACCAAAATTGATATTTTTGGTGGCTTTAGTCTAACCTCTATAAATTATGATCAAGCTCGATCCGATTCGTTTAATGAAGAATATGTAAATAATATTGAAACAGGAATTAAAACGAATTTTGAGAAATTATCTATCGCTGCTAATTTCTTTTATATGGATTTTAAAGACGAGATTGCTCCTATTGGAGAAGTTTTAGATTTTGGAGTACAAAAAAGAAAAAATATCGAGAATAGTTACAGAACTGGAATAGAGTTAGATTGGCAATATTCACCAATAAGTGAACTTATAATAAAAGGAAATGCGACATTTATGCATGCCGAAATAGAATCTTTTACAAATACTGAAGTAGATACTTCTGCAGTTACTTATAAAAATGTTTGGCCGTTATTAACTCCACAAATTATTTTTAATCAGTCAGTAATGTATTCTTTGGGAAGCGGTTTAAC
>JAYPYN010000017.1:10328-16168 GCA_038154605.1 Balneolaceae bacterium | reverse complement strand
GCTCAATATATTGGGGAATCATATCTAGCTTTAGATAATCAACCTAATGATATACTACCATCTGCTTTTGTTATAGATGGTTTTTTAACTTTTGAATACAAAAAAATACAACTGAAGCTTCAAGTAAATAATTTATTAGATGAAATATATTACTCAAGTGGATCTATGGTAGATATAGATTACGATGGGTTAAATGATGATCAAGGTTATTTTGTAAATGCAAGTCGAAACTTCTTTTTAAGTTTGCAACTAAACTTTTAATTAAAAGGGACAAATTTCTGTCCCTATAAGGTTAATAATGTATGTTGATTTTACTCAACAACAATGGGAACTGCGGTTAGAGTATTTCCCCAATGTAAATTTAAATGAGCTTTTGTTTCAGTCAAGGTGTCAAAATAAATACTAAAACGCTCCATAAATGCAGCATCTGTTGCGGTAACAGCAGCAGAAACGCGTATTTCATCTTTTGTTTCGTCATAGCTGTAAGCTCCCCAGGTTGGACGATCGTCTCCCTCACCTCGTGTAAGTTGGTTGTTTAGAATAAAGGTCCAATTTTCTCCTGGTATAGTATATAGTGTATAGGTGCCAGCGGATACTGCTTCACCACCAAAAGTTACATCGGTAGAAAATGTAATCGTTGCGGCTTCATTAGCTCCCGTTCTCCATACTTCACCAGCAGGCGCTAAGCTTGATAAATCCCGCCCTTTGAGCCCAGGTCGACCATAAGTGACAGTAACTGTTGTTTTATTAAAAATAGTTTGGCTAACCATGGCATTTGGGCTAAGGCCATTTCCGGGACCTCGTTCTTGTGCAGTTACTTGCGCATTGTTAAATGTGATACTTAATGCAAGAATAAGCGAAATTTTGAAGAGATTTTTCATAATGTTGGTTAGATTAATGGTTTGTAAATAATGATTCATCAATGCCAGGTATTATCTTTAGGGCATTTTTATAATATATTTTTTCAAGTACTTTGTCTGGTAAATCCATTCCATACATTTTCCAAAAGGCATGGCGTTTTCTAAAATAATCAAAGTATTCATGATCGCTCTCTAAAACCCTAAAATAGGTATGGAATTCATGGGGTCTATAAGTGTCTTTTCCAAAAAGTATTCTATCCTGATATTTGATAAAAAATTCTCTAGCAAACCTTGGTTGGCGACCTAATTCAGCAATTACTGCGGCAATTTCGGTATATACATTTGGGAATTCATCTAAGTGCTTGCCTAGCATTTCTAAATCATTACCCATCCAGCCCAAGTGAGCATTTATAAATGTAGTTTTTGGATGATTTTTAAATACATTCCATTGCTCTTGCATCACTATATCCCAACTGGGAAACCGAGTAGTATCCCCCCGATGGCGACTTGGAAATTGCTTCATTTCTAACCAGCGTTCATTTTTTTCATCGATGGGATCCCAAAACACAGCTGGTTCACCAGTATGTATAAGTACCGGAATTCCAAGTTCCGCACATAGATCCCAAATAGGGGCAATGCGGGGATCATCTGTTTTAATTCTATTTTTAAATGAGTCTGTTACTGTGAGCCCTAAATTTTTGAATATTTTTAAACCTCGAGCACCGTTTTTATAGTCCTTTCGAAGCTGATTAACAGCATTTTTGGTCCAATCTGGATCATTCATTCCGTTAAAATCAACATTTGCAAAAAGGATGAATCTATTTGGGGCAACTCGTTGAATGGCTTCACTCATAGCTAGTAGTTGGTCGCCTGATCGCCCACTTAAGTTAACGAGTACTTTAAGATTTAGACTATCCATTTCTCGAACGGTTTGTTCTAAATCCATGGTAGCCATTCTCCAGAGATGGCTATGTACATCTATAAAAGGATGTTTTGCAGATGTGATTTCTTCGCCCGGCACAACAAGTGTTGAGGTTGGATTATACTCCTCGAACGACATGGACGATGTCCCTGTATCTTGTGCATTTCCACCAGTTGTGCAAACAAATACTACTAAAATACTTAATGCTCTGATAGAACTGATAGTCATCAATCTCCAATTAATATTCCAAATGTCATCACAAACAAATCAGATAATTGTTCGCCTTTATTCATTTTACGGTAAGAAGCTTCCATATTTATTTTAATACCACGCCAAATTTCATGGATATATTCTCCGTAAAAGGTATTCCATTTATGTAAATCACCTTTAAGGAAATCTTGTACTGGAGCTCTAACAATATTACCTGTTTCAGTATCAATGTAATAGCTATTATTTACATCTCCACCACTATCAACGAATTTCCCATCCGAATCATAATAATTTAACCCATGACGGTTTATAGTATAACCAATACTTAGTCTAGATCTTAATGAAAACCATTGATCTAAGTTAAAAGACCATTCGTCTGCATTTGGACCAATTTGACTCCCTAAACTAAATCCTTCCTCGGTATGGGCATTAAATTGAAATTTATGAGCATACACATTTGGGTCGACTTTTTGGTAATTCACGGTTAATACTTGCCCACTTTTTAGTGCATAGATTCCACCTATTGTATGTGCAAAATTACTATTTATAGCTTTTCTCTTTTTACTGTTAATTTTTAAGATATCACGTGTAACACCAAGATCGTCAACCAAAATTTCTGCGTATAATTCTAAGCCTTTTAAAGGTCTTAAAGTCCCTAATATCCCGGCAAAGCCATTATCTTGATCGTCCTGCTCGAACTCCATCAAAGCCAATCTTGTCGCAGGATTTAGATAAGTTATTTCAAATTCACGATTACTATAATTTACCATTTCATAGTACCCGAACGTAATCCATTTGGTTGGTTGAAATTGAACTTTATGCATCATCGTGTATCTACTAGGTGAAGTTCTTGACATTACTCCTGGATAGCCATCTACTTCATTTTGAGTTGGTCTCCACGTTAAAAATCCCGTAACCGAGGTGTAATCGATGTACTTTGAATCAACGCTTAATCGAATCCAATCGAATGGTATACTCTCTCTGGAGTATACTAGGCTATTTCTTCTTCCAACTCCATCTTTTAGAGTACCACGTCCAATTGCTATCGACCAATGATTTTTATGAAGAGAGGTATAGGCTTCAAAATGTTGCATATCCTGCTTATTGAGAAGATATTTTGCACTTCTACCGAGAAAAGGTATGTATTCAAAGGTTTTATTATTTCCAGTATTTGAAACATTATGCTGCTCAAAATGAAAGCCTACAAGATCAAGATATGTACCATAACTTCTCATCATTGTAGTGAAATAGAAAGGAGAATTAATCTTTTTATCGTCATCACTTACAATGGTGGATGATGGGTTAAATGAAAAGTCAAATACAGCATTTGATTCTTTACTATTCCATACATAAATATGGAGTTCATCATCAGAAAAAAACCATTTTTTGAATTTTGGAATTATTTTTTCTTCACCTTGTATCAAGGAAAACGACCTATACTTTTCTAAGCTATCGGCAGAGAATTCTCTTAAATAACTATCACGTGTTCTTTTGTCAACATAAGAAATAGCATTTACTTCAATGTCTGATAGAATCTTTGTTATCTGCCCCCTAGTAAGCGGAAGTGATTCATAATTGTAAAGAGGCGCATTCCCAAGCACTCGTTGATAGTGTAGCCAATCGTAAACTTGGTGGTAAACTGGTACTAAAGAAGCTTGCGAAAACACACTTTGTGGCAACGCAAAAAAGAATACCAATATGAATAAGAGTTTTTTAAGCATAATTTTTTTTCCTCAATGATACCCATATCAATACTTTAAGTCATTAAAAAAAACCCAAATTAATTGGGTTCAATTTTAGAATGAAGGATTAGTCTTTAGTAAATGGGCAAACTCTTTTTTAAACTTTTTAATTTTAGGAGCAATTACAAAAGAACAATAGCCAGCATTAGGATTATTTTCGAAATAATCTTGGTGGTAATTTTCAGCAACAAAATAATTGGTAAGGGGTTCAATGGCTGTTACAATAGAATCCTTCCATAGTGCTGATGCATCTGTTTTACGTAAAGATTCTTCTGCTAAATTCTTTTGTTGTTCATTATGGTAGAAAATTACAGATCTGTACATTGGGCCAACATCATTACCTTGACGGTTTATGGTAGTTGGATCATGAGTATGCCAAAAAACTTCTAATATTTCTTCTAAAGAAATAATTGATGGCTCAAAATGAATGCGAGCAACCTCAACATGACCAGTCTTACCTGTAGTAACTTGTTTATAAGAGGGATTTTGGACATGCCCACCAGAATAACCAGATTCTACATGAACTACTCCTTCTACTAATTCATAAACGGCCTCAACGCACCAAAAACAGCCCGCGCCAAGTGTTATCTTTTCTACATTTCTGATGGTATTCATTTCTTTAGTTTGTGCTTGATTGTTATGAACAATTGATAATTGTAAAAATAAAGTAAATATTAAAAATTTCATTTAGACATATTTTTGATTCACAATTTAACAACCAACTAAATGATTTTAATTCCAATTGAAGAGTAAGGTTTTTGTCAATGGTTTAAAGGATATACTTTTCTAAAATTTATTTATTAATTAGTTAGACAGTCATTTTTTTAGGTGGGGTCGATAATAACTGTTGATTATATCAATTAAATTTAGCGTAGTTTGATGAGTGTACCTGATTAAATAATTTATCTTACAAAACTATATAACCAGATACATATAATTGGTTGATTTTAAATACTATTTTATCAAGGTAAGAGGTATCGTTTTTGTGTCTGTATCGGTAATAATTCTTGCATAATATATACCACTTGAAAAATTACGCATATCTATCGGATATGTATGAATTCCAGCTGATAAACCTTCATCAATTACAGTTAATACTTTTCTGCCTATACTGTTATAAACATTAAGTGTAACATTACTACTTGAAGATAATTTGAAACGTATGTTTGTTTTTGGATTGAACGGGTTTGGATAGTTTTCAAACACAAAAAAATCATCTGGGAATTTTAAATCAGGATTTGTATTAATATCGCTTATTTCAATTAAGTCGAGATTTCGTGCTGCATTCACTACACTAATTAATTCATTTAATGTATTACCATATGCATAAACAAAACCTATGGATATTTTGTCATTTGGAGCTATATAATAAGGTCCCGAAGCAACTACAGAGGATATATCTACATTATTTTCAACACTAAATTCAGTTCCAGCTTTGAGTGATTTTCTTTTTTCTGATCTTGTAAATTCTTCGTTAATCTCAAACTGTGTAGATGAGAAAGGTCCTGGAAAGTTGTTATCGATTGCCAATGCGCTACTTGTTTTATTCAAAGCTACAACTGAAACAATATCTTCATTAGAAGGAGAATCTTCGTATATGTATAACATATTCTCCTCCGAGTTATAACGGGATGAATTATTGCTATAATCACCAATGTCCCAATCATTAAAAATACCGAAATATACATCCGAAAAGGATTTAGTTGGGGAAGAATTATATAATTCGTAATTAAGGATCACAGCATTTTTAAGATCTGAGGTATCAAATGAGTAAGTTGATAAAGTTAATACTAAGTCATTAATGCGAGTTGTTTTTAAAGGAGAAAACGTAGTAGTACCCATACTACCATTATTAATTTTTGAAATTTTAAAAGTAGATATTGGATTAAAATCTCGAGAGATATCTTGCTGATCATTCCTGACAGAAACAGAGTTAACTAGTCTTCCATTAGCCTCCATAATAATTCCACCTTCAAATAAAATATTAGGGTCAAGACAACTTAACGGATTTTAAAATTCCATAAGTTGTTGTATGCCAATCCGTAATAAGTATATATACCGTTCACGAATTTCTGAGGCTAAATTCCGACAGATTGTACGCCTTTT
>JAYPYN010000017.1:9064-10318 GCA_038154605.1 Balneolaceae bacterium | reverse complement strand
GTGCAGACCGCCGAACTCAGTGGTATTTCTCGCAATTCAGTCAACACATATTTAACAGCTATCCGCAGGCGTATCGCCGAGTTTTGTGAGTCCGAATCTCCATTTAGTGGACAGGTGGAAGTCGATGAATCTTTGTTTGGTGCCCGACGAGTAAAAGGTAAACGGGGATGCGGTGCGTATGGAAAAGTATTGGTATTTGGGCTCTACAAGTGTAATGGAAAGGTGTATACAGAGGTGGTGCCCAACGCCTCTAAAAAGACCTTACAGGCTATTATTAGGGGAAAAGTAGCCCTAGAAAGTGTGATTCATTCCAATGGCTGGCGAGGCTAGAATGGGCTGGTGGACTTAGGGTATGCTAAGCACCTACGTGTGGATCATGGGCGCAATGAGTTTGCCACCTCCACAAGCCATATCAACGGAATAGAAGGCTTTTGGGGATTTGCTAAAACCCGATTGGTTAAATGCCGGGGAATGCACCCCGCTACTTTTTACCTGCATCTTAAAGAGTCCGAATTACTTTTTTGCATTTTCAGTATGGATCGTTATTCACTTCATTTTATTAATGTATTCGTACAATTGCTTTTTGTAGGTTATTTGAGCTTTTTCACCGGCTTTTTGTCCAGCATAAGCGCCTATCACGCATGCTAAAGAAATGCTAAGCATGTAAACTATTTTTACTGATCCATAAAGACCATTATTAATTATAGAAGACCAAATTATTGGAACAATAGCTATCAATAATGCAAATACATAGGGTAGGTTACTCGTAGTTTCCAATTTTCTTAAAAATCTTCGGGAAGTAACCAAGGTCATATTCATATATATTAAGCAAAAGCATAACAAAAAAATGAACCCCGTAAGATTAAGAATAGCCATTTTAGGAAGTAAATCATTGGTTAGGAGTGTAAATGCACCTGATAGAATAAGTACTCCTGATAAATAAAATGAAAGCCGAGGTAGGTTATCCAAATCTTAAAATTTTGTTTTTCTTAAAAAATAAAATACAAACCCTAGAAAAAAATTAAAACTTTTCTAGGGTATAGAGGATTTATTTAGAGGACAGCCATTCTTCTGGATCCAAGAAAGTGCTATTTTTTCGAATCATAAAGAAAGTAACTTCACCTAGCTCAGAATTTTGAGTACCTGATTCGCCAACAATTTGCCCCGCTTTTAGAATACTAGAGTTCTGAATATGAATTTTACTCAAATTACCATATGCGGTGAAATAGGAACCATGTTTTACTAGCACTACAT
>JAYPYN010000017.1:0-9054 GCA_038154605.1 Balneolaceae bacterium | reverse complement strand
CTACATTTCCATATCCAGGGAAGGGTTGAATAGCAAAAACGTAACCATCGGCAACTACTCTAACTTTTGAGCTAGGAGCGGTTAGAATATTGATACCTGGGTGTTGGGTTCTTGTGCCATAGAGTGGGTTTCTAGTGATTCCAAATTTTTTTGAAATTGTAGAGCTATTTACAGGCCATTTTAACTCACCTTTAGAAGCAGCAAAAATTCTTTCGTATGCGGCAAGAGTTTCATCTGAAACAAATGATGATTTAGTAGGGGCGGAATATTTTGCAACTTCTTCAGCTCGGCGAGCATCATCTGCTATTTGTCTAGCGGCAGCTAAACGGCTTAATCTTTCATTCTCAGCATTTCTAAGAATATCTTCTTCAGAAATTAATGTGGCGATATTTTTTTCTAAATTTTCTCTCTGAGATCTTGCTTCTTTTAGTCTTGCAATTAGATCTGTATTTTCTGCTTTAATTTTTTCAACATTATTTCTTTGAATAATTTGTTGAGTGGTAAGCTCACCCTTCTCTTTAATTATTTCTGCAAGAATCAAGTCGTTTTTAAGAAAACTATTTTCTAGGTTTGCCTTTATTTCTTCCAATTCTTGTTGTTGAATTTTTATCTGATTTGCTTGCCTTTCTTTTTTTTGTTCTAGTTTTTTCAGATAGTGCTTACGCACAAGTAACTGATTTAATGAATTTGATGTAAAGAGAAGTTCTAAGTTAGATGTTCTTCCATTTTTATATGTATAAAGAAGAATATCTTTAAGATTTTGTTTAAGAAGGCTAAGTTCTTTTTCCCTTAAGCTAATTTCCCCTAATGTTAATTCAATTTCCTCTTTTATGGCTTTTTGCTCACGCTCTAACTTCAATATTTTATCATCTTGTAAAGAAATTAAACGGCTTACATTTTCGTATTTTTTGTAAGAGACATCATATTTGTTACGTGTATTGGTAATTCTATCAATGTAAATTTGTATCCTAGCATCTAAAACATTTATTTCTGCTCTTGTATTAGACTGTTTATTTAATAAATCTTCTCGTTTTTCATTATATGTTTGTGCTAGAACAGTACTCCCAAAGCAACAAGAAAACAACGTGACAAATGCAAAACGTATAATCATAATCTTTCTATGACAATATCTGATGGAATATTAAAAGTAAAATTAATTGAATGAGGATTCACATTAAGTGATCGTATCTGTAAGATTACTTTAGAATTCCCATCTGAATTAAATATGGTGATTTTTTTTGGCAATAAATACCCACTAAATTCACCATAATGTTCATATATAATTTTCGAATATGGAAGTTTTGAAGAGTGTGGCTGAGTAATTTCTTCAATTAGCATATTCTTTTTATTTACTTTTATGGCTCCATCAGTATACATTCTTAGTAAATAATGCTCATCTGCCTCATAAGCTTCTAGAACCGTTTTGCTATCTACTTTAAAATGTAGTAGATCAAGTAAATTAATAGATGCTAATTCATTCAAACTTGTTAGCCTGCCAGCATGGATGGATATTTTTTGAGCCACCTTATCCATCTTGTAATAGGTTAAAATAGAATCAGGATCTATAAACATCGAAGCCCCTTCAATGCCAAGTCGATTTTTAATTTTGAGGATACTGTATGTTGTATCAGAAGTGAAGTCAATATTCACCCGCTCGCTATTACCCGGTTCGCTCACTATGGCTTTTGCCCGACCCTTAACCGCGTATATTTCTTCCGAATAATTTGGAATAGATGCCAATAATTCGAGAAGAGGACGCTTTGTTTTTGTATAGTTAACAGCATCGCTATTAATAACAGGAGTACTACTTCTACATGCTAGCAATGTTATGCAGAAAACTAAAATTAATTTATTCGTTATCGTTGACATTCGTAATTTTTTCTTGTAAATGCGTTCTTGTAGGCTCTAAGTCTAATGCTTGTTTCCACCATTTTTTTGCTTCTATGATATTTTCAAGAGCCTCATATACATCCCCTAAATGTTCAAGTACTTCCGCACTAGAATCTCCAGTATCGATGGAGGCTTTTATAAATCTTCGAGCACGATCGAAATCTCCAAGCTTAAAATAAACCCATCCAACCGTATCTAAATAAGCGGCATTTTCAGCGTCTAATTCTATAGCCTTTAAAGCGAGCTCTTTAGCGCGTTGTAAATTGACATCCCGAACAGATAAATTGTAGGCATAATTATTCATTGCATTATGATTTTCCGCATCATACCGAATAGCTAATTCATACGCTCGATCCGATTCTTCATAATTGTTTAATCCTGATTGTGCATCGCCCAGGGTGCCGTATATAATAGATTTGAAAGGACGCCGTGAAGGCGCGCGTACTGCTTGTTCAAGCCAAGGGATTCCTTTTTCTGCATTTTCATTTAATACAAAGGCCACTCCAATAAAATATTGGATAAAGGCATCCTCTGGTACATGTTTATTACCCTCCATACCTATTGATATGGCTTTTTCATACGACTTATTTGATAATAATAATTGTAGATGTTGTCGCCATGCTATATCATCTTCTGGAATTAATTCATTGGCTTTTGATAGCTTATCAATCGCTTTTTCTATTTTTCCAGTTATTGAATAAAATTGACCTGCTATGGTAAAAGCAGGTCCATAATCTGGTGCATTTTCTGTGTAGAGATCAATAATCCTTTCTGTTTCTATGGTTAATTGTATGTTCTGAGGATCGTTTTGCTGTTTTGAATACATGAATTGTACAATGGTGTATTTCTGTTCAGCATCAATGATAGAATCAGAAACATAATTGCCAAGCAGAGTTCCAGCGCTATCCCATTTTTCTTCATCAATATAGATACTAGCAAGATTGATTAACGATTCCGGATTTCTAGCATTACGATATAATGCATCACGTAAAACTGCTTTTGCCTCCTCAACTCTTTGCAATCTTTGGTAGTAGTCGGCTAATAAGTTAAGTGTAGATAAATTTTCAGGCTCAATTGTACGGAGCTTTTCAAGTTCTACTAAGGCAGAATCAGAACTACCAAGTGCTTTGAAGTTTTCAAACTTTCGTATAAACACCACATTATTTGGTCCTGTAAGAATTGAGATACGATCTAATGTTTTGTTTGATTGTAGATATAAACCATAATCATATTGGGTATCTGCGAGCATAAATAAGGCATCATAATCGTTGGGATGATATGAAAGCAACATATTTAGTTCATCTAGAGTAGCTTTGTTTTGCCCAGCTGAGCGATAAATTTTTGCTAAACGAAAACGATACCATTTATTTTTTGGATCTAAATCTACAGCTTCTTTCCCATAATATGCCGCATTTGGGATATCATCTTGCGCTAAATACACATCAGCAAGTGCAAAACTTATACCTGCTTGAGGAGTGAGTATTTCATATGCTTGCAATAGCAAGGTTGTAGCCTTGTCAAATTCTTCATTTACAAAAGCTTGTATTCCCTCAATATATGCAGATTTTGCTTCTCTCTTTTGCAAAGTTTCACTTTGTGCAAATAAAATATTTGACCCAGAAAATAGAAAACAACTTACAACTACTATGATTTTTTTTATGTACACAATTATCCAAATTAAGGATTAAATCACATCTATTTTTGTTGATTAGAAATAAAATAAAAAAAAATGATTTCACTATTGGATTTAAATGTAGTTCTGCTTTACATTTTGCTATGCAAAACATTGTTGCACATATAATTGATTTTTCACCCAAAGTACAACTTCCGCGGCGGCGGTAATATATATATTTGCCACTTTTGCAGTGGACTCTACACCCGTTTTAATCAATTCTTTTCATTCACTCACTTACTCAATCAACAATGTCCGTTTCTATTCAATATGCATCCAAAAAATATGAAAGCTATGCACTCGCAATTTGCGAGTTGATAGAGTCTGCGGCTAAAGAGCGCGGTACTGGTATTGCTAAAAGAGATCCAAAATATATTAAAGCGAAGATGAACAGCGGTAATGCCGTTATCGCAATCGATAGTAATGGAAAGCTTGCAGGGTTTTGTTACATCGAAACGTGGGAAGAAAAAAAATACGTAGCCAATTCTGGATTAATCGTTCATCCTTCTTTTCGGGGACAGGGTTTGGCCAAAAAGATTAAGGCTAAGGCTTTTCAACTTTCCAAAGAAAAATTTCCACAGGCTAAGCTATTTGGTATCACTACAAGCTTACCAGTAATGAAAATAAATTCCGAGTTAGGATATCGGCCTGTTACTTTTTCGGAGTTAACACAAGATCAAACATTTTGGAATGGCTGTAAAAGCTGCCCAAACTTTGACATTCTAACCAGAAACGAGCGCAGAAACTGCTTATGTACAGGTATGCTTTACGACCCTAAGCACCCAAATAACAACCCTAAAAAACAACGAGAGAAAAACATACATAAATTCTATCGCTGGGTACAACTCAAAAAAAACAGTTTTCTTAACGTAATGAATAACACAAAAATATTTTTAGTATGAAAAAAGTAGTTCTAGCATTTAGTGGAGGATTAGACACCAGTTATTGTGCTATTCATCTAGCAAAAGATTTAGGATACGAAGTGTATTCTGCAGCAGTAAATACAGGCGGATTTAATGAAGCCGATCAACAAGTGTTGGCTAAAAAAGCTGCCGATCTTGGCATTAAACATCATATTTGTTTGGATGTTGAGCAGCAGTTTTACGACGAGGGAATAAAATTTTTAATTTTTGGCAATGTTCTTAAAAATCATACCTATCCACTTTCAGTAAGTGCCGAGCGCGTATTTCAAGCAATGGCAATTGCAACATATGCTAAAGAAATAGGTGCTGATGCCATTGCACATGGTAGTACCGGTGCGGGCAATGATCAGGTTCGTTTTGATTTAGTGTTTAATGTAATTGCTCCAGATTTAGAAATTATTACCCCGATACGAGATCTTAAATTGAGCCGCGAACAAGAGGTAGCATACCTTAAATTACATGGAATCGAAAAGGAGTGGGCAAAAGCAAAGTATTCTATTAATCAAGGATTGTGGGGAACTTCTGTTGGAGGGGCTGAAACACTTACGTCTCATCAGTATTTACCAGAAGAAGCATGGCCCAATCAGGTAAAGGAGGATAAATCTGAAATGGTTGAGATCGAGTTTGAAAAAGGTGAGCCTATTTCTATAAATGGAGAAAAGAACACTCCTGTTTCCATCATCCAAAAACTAAATGATTTGGCAACACCGTATGGTATCGGGCGCGATATACATGTAGGTGATACCATTATCGGGATTAAAGGACGTGTAGGCTTCGAAGCCGCTGCCCCTCTTGTTTTAATTGAAGCGCATCGTCTTTTAGAAAAACATACTCTTGGCAAATGGCAGTTATATTGGAAAGATCAGTTAGGTGATTTCTACGGAATGTTAATGCACGAAGGGCAGTTTTTGGATCCTGTTATGCGCGATATTGAGTCGTTTTTAAGTCATTCCCAAAAAAATGTTACGGGTAAGGTGATTGTAAAATTGGAACCCAAACGATTTGAATTACAAGGAATTGAATCTGACTTTGACTTGATGAAATCAACATTTGGGCAATATGGTGAAATGAACCAAGGCTGGTCGGGGGAGGATGTAAAAGGGTTTACAAAAATTATGAGCAATGCCACGTTAATACAGCGAGGAATTCAACATGATTAAGGTTGGAATTATTGGAGGAGCAGGATATACAGCTGGTGAATTGATGCGATTGATTTTGCTTCATCCACATGCCGAATTAGTTTCTGTGGTAAGTGAGTCGCAATCAAAACTTCCGATTTCTTCAAAACATGAAGATCTATCTGGTTGGCTTGAAATGGATTTTGATGAAGACCTAAAACATAATCCAGATGTGGTTTTTTTGTGTTCTGGGCATGGCAGATCAGAATATATGCTCAAAAAATATGATCTATCAAAATCCACAAAGATTATTGATCTAAGTGCCGATTTTAGATTAAAAAGAGAAGGAAATGCATTTGTGTATGGCTTGCCAGAACTGAATAGTGCTACCATCAAAACAGCAAAAAATGTGGCTAATCCTGGTTGTTTTGCCACATGTATTCAGCTTTGTTTACTGCCGCTTGCCCAGAATAATACAATACATAATGATGTGCATATTTCTGCGATTACAGGAAGTACAGGAGCTGGACAGCAACCCTCCCCCACAACACATTTTAGTTGGCGCTCCAATAATGCCTCCATTTATAAAGCCTTCACCCATCAACATTTGGGCGAAATAACGCAAAGCTTAGTGCAATTACAGCCAGAATTTTATAACCAACTACATTTTATACCAATGCGAGGAGCATTTACCCGCGGTATTTTAGCAGCCTGTTATCTAACATCTTCGTTGAGTTTAAAAGATGCGGGAGACCTTTATAAGCAATATTATTCTAATCATCCTTTTGTAGAGGTGATAGATTATGCCCTCGATGTTAAGATGGTAGTAAATACAAATCGTGCATTTTTAACTCTTCAAAAAGAAGGCGATCAACTTTTGGTTACCGGAGTAATTGATAATCTACTAAAAGGCGCATCAGGACAAGCGGTGCAAAATATGAATTTGATGTTCGGATACGACCAAACTGCCGGACTTAATCTAAAACCAAGTGCATTTTAACAATGAAAGAATTTGAAATAGCAATTATTGGAACAGGGAATTTAGGAAAAGCCATCGCTCATGGTTTTGCCTCCCAAATACCAAAAGAAAAAATTGTTCTCACTCGTCGTCATGTATCAAAACTCGAGCACTTAGCTAATCTTGGATTTTCCACCACCGATGATAACGTTGCCGCCGCAAAGAATTCGAACATCATTGTTCTTTGTGTGCAGCCAAAGCAGGTTGAAGGTGTTTTAAAAGAAATTGATGCTATTATTGATCCATCGGAACACATCATCGTTTCTACCATAACCGGCGTATCGCTTGAAAAAATACAACGTGCCACAAGTAAGAAGCTCCCCATCATTCGGTCAATGCCAAATACCGCCGCTGCCATTTCTGAATCCATGACCTGTATTTGTGGAAATGAATTAGCACAAAATCATTTAAAACCTGTTGAACAATTATTTAAGTCGTTAGGTGAAACACTTATCATAGAAGAACGATTGATGAAAGCTGCCACCGTACTTGCGGCTAGTGGAATCGCCTTTTTCTTACGATACATTCGCGCGGCAACACAGGGCGGTATTGAGCTCGGTTTTGAGGCAGAGGAGGCTCAAAAAATTGCTATGCAAACGGCAAGAGGTGCTGCATCATTATTGGTAGAAGGCGATGCGCATCCAGAAATGGAAATCGATAAAGTTACAACTCCAATGGGCTGCACTATCGCTGGGTTAAACGAAATGGAACATCAAGGACTAAGTTCAGCACTTATTAAAGGCATTGTTACATCCTTCAATAAAATTAATACCATCGCAGAATGAAGTTATTTGAAGTGTATCCATTATTCGATGTAGAGCCCATAAAGGCTGAAGGGGCTTTTTTATATGATGAAGAAGGAAATAAATATCTCGATTTTTATGGTGGACATGCCGTGATTTCCGTTGGTCATGGTCACCCCCATTTTATGGATAGAATTACCAATCAACTAGGTAAACTAGCTTTTTATTCAAACTCTGTCCCCATCAAGCTACAACAAGAATTCGCCTCTAAACTAGGCGAGCTAAGTGGCTATGCAAGTTGGAATCTATTTCTATGTAATTCTGGGGCAGAAGCCAATGAAAATGCTTTAAAGCTTGCTTCTGCCCACAATGGCCGTAAAAAAGTGATGGCGTTTACGGGTGGTTTTCATGGTAGAACCTCATTAGCAGTAGCAGCTACCGACAATCCCAATATAGTTTTTCCCGTGAATGAAGGAGCCGAGATTCTTCGATTTGATTTTGAAGATTTCGAAGCTACGGAATTAGCCCTCAGAAATGAGGACGTTTGTTGTGTTCTTATAGAAGGCATCCAAGGCGTGGGTGGTATTGTTGAACCATCGGCTGAGTTTCTCCTGCATCTACGAAGGGTATGTGACGATACTGGAACTTTTTTGATACTGGATGAAGTGCAGTCGGGTTTTGGACGTTCTGGTCGATTTTTTGCCCATCAACATGCTCATGTTTCTCCCGATATTATTTCTATTGCAAAAGGGATGGGTAATGGATTTCCTGTGGGTGGAATTATGATTCATCCTCATTTATCCCCCAAAATTGGGATGCTAGGAACCACCTTCGGCGGAAATCATTTGGCTTGTGCAGCAGGATTAGCGGTGTTAGAAGTAATCGAACAAGAATGTTTAATACAGAATGCATCGCAGATGGGGGCTCTTTTGATGGACGAACTAGCTGAACTATCCGCCATCCATGAAATTCGAGGGAAAGGTTTGATGATTGGCTTAGAATTTGATTTTCCCATCGCAGAAATGCGTAAACAATTACTGTATAACCATCATGTGTTTACAGGTTCTTCCTCTAATAAAAACACCCTTCGGTTACTACCCCCGTTAACGATCGGAGAGAAGGAAGTGAATCAGTTTATTGATGCTTTAAAAAAGGTGATATCATGAAACAGTTTCTCAGCATCAATGACGTTTCCGATTTAGATAGTTTTTCACAAAAGGCATCCTATATCAAAAAAAATCCTTTTGCTTATACACAGATAGGCAAGAATAAATCGTTGGGCTTAATTTTTTTAAACCCTAGCCTTCGAACCCGAATTAGTTCACAGCGGGCTGCGATGAATTTAGGACTCGATGTAATTCTTTTTGATGTGAATAAGGGAGGATGGAAGCTGGAATTTGGGGATGGTGTTATTATGGATGGAGAATCTTCTGAGCATGTGATAGAAGCCGCTGGTGTTTTAGGAAGCTATTTTGATATCATTGCCATTCGCTCTTTTGCCCAATTACAACAAAGAGAAGACGATTATTCCGAAAAAGTCCTCAACACATTTGCTCAATACGCTGGTATACCTATTATAAATATGGAATCGGGAACCGGACATCCTTTACAAGCTTTTGCCGATCTAATTACCATCAAAGAGCATCAGAAAAATGAGCGACCCAAAGTTGTATTGAGCTGGGCTCCACAT
>JAYPYN010000016.1:10366-21433 GCA_038154605.1 Balneolaceae bacterium | reverse complement strand
TATCTCAATAAAATATTGAACTCTCATCTATTCTTTTTTTGATAACTCTTGCTAGTTTTTCAGCTGCTTTTTTGTTTTTTCTAAACCATAATTCTGGTTCAATCAATTCTAGTTCTGTTAATGTAAAATCGCCAGAATTATTCCACATCAAATCAACACGAGCATACGTTGGCATAGGATCACAAGCATTTACTACTTTTTCTGCGAAATCCATTTCTAAATATCCAGGTTCATAGGCATGAACAGTTCCACCATAATCATCCTGTACTCTAAAGTCTCCTGGCTTTGCTTTCTTCAAGATTGCATGAGTGAATTCACCCTCAATTACCATCATAGAAATCTCACCTTTTGTTGTAATGCTATATTGATAGGGTTGAATCATCATATCTTCTTTGGTAATTAACTTTTCGAAGATTTTCTCATATTCGTTGATGTTACTATGATTTAGCTTATATGTATGCCTTGCAGCTCCAGCAATGGTTGGTTTTAATACTACGTCATCCATACCAAACTGATCATAAATCTCTCTTAAAGTACGTGCATCGCCACGATATATAATTTGAGAATCAACAATTTTAATTCCTTTATCTTTTAGATCGAGCAAATATTTTTTATCCATATTCCATCTAACTTGATTGATAGAATTGATAAACATGGTTTTATCTTTTACTCTTAAAAGCCAGGCCTCAAAGGCAGAAAGTCTATCAAAATAATCCCAAGTTGTTCTAAATACTGCGCATCTAGTAGAATTCCAGTCAAAATTAGGATCAGCCCAATCTACACGCACTACATGTAGCCCTAAATGTTCTAGAGCATTTTTTAATAGATTATCTTCTAATAAAACATTACTCACATATTCAGAATCTTCTTTAGGCTCTATATATCGTGATTCTGTTAGTATTACAACATCAATTGGTTTCAAAGCTGTTGGTTATTTTTTTTTATTTTTGGGGCGTCTTCTATCGGATCTTTTGCGATCACTTCTACCCTTTTGTTTTGAGTCTTTCTTGGCACTCTCGATAGATACATCTCTACCTTCAAATTTTATGCCTTTTACGCTATTTATTATCGTCTGTGCATATCCAAATTCAACTTCAAAGAACGAAAAATTTAATTCTACATCAATTTTTCCAAAATCTGGTTTCTCGCCTTTTAAAACTTCGTTAATTACCCCCATAAGTCGCACAGGATTGAGACCATCACGTTTACCTATATTTATAAAAAGGCGATCAAAATTTGCATCGTTTTTCCTGTCTCTAGATCGATTTCTGTCTCTTTCATTTCGCCCATTGCGATCTCTATTTTTTGCCTTCTCGGATATATTTAGATCCGAAGCATTTTGATAATATTCAAGAAATCGATTGAATTCTACCGATAGAAAGTGCTTAATAAGTTCTTCTCTTTCCAAATCTTCTAACTTAGCCATTGCCTCTGGCAAGAAGGGAGCTATTCTTTCTTCATCGACTTCAATTGATTTTACTTTTTCAATTAAATCAAGCATTCTAATTCCGCAAATCTCTTCTCCAGTTGGTATATTTTTTCGATGGAAATCTTTCCCAACCATTCTTTGCAAGTTATTTATCCGACGCATTTCTCGAGTATGAATAATAGAAATAGAGGTACCATGATTCCCTGCACGCCCAGTTCTTCCGCTTCTGTGTATATATACTTCTAAATCATCCGGAAGATTATAATTTATTACATGTGTTAGATTATTTACATCTAATCCACGTGCAGCTACATCGGTTGCTACAAGTAATTGTAGTTCTTTTGTTCTAAACTGATTCATCACAAAATCTCTTTGATTCTGCGATAAGTCACCGTTTAGCAAGTCAACTTCATATCCCTCCTTTTTGAGTTTTCCTGCTATTTCGGCGGTTTCATTCCTTGTTCTACAAAATATAATTCCATAGATATCCGGTAACATATCCACCAATCGCTTTAATGTTTCGTATCTATCTCTAGCTTGCCCCATGTAATAATGATGCTCGACATTTTTGGCACCAGAATTACGCTCTCCGACCTCTATTTCTACTGGATCTTGCATGTATTTTTTTGCCATCCGCGCAATGGGTTTGGGCATGGTAGCAGAAAAAAGCAACGTTTGCTTATTATCTGGAGTATCTTCGAGTATTTGATCTAAATCTTCTTGAAATCCCATATTAAGCATTTCATCGGCTTCATCTAATACAACAGTATGAATATTGCTAACATCTAGTTTTCTGCGCTTAATTAGATCTAGGGTTCTACCTGGTGTTCCAATAACAACTTGGGCACCGTTTTCAAGGGCCTTAATTTGTGTGCGATAATCCGAACCTCCATAAACAGCTACCGATTTGATTTTTTTGAGCCGTTTACTAAAGGCTTTTAAATCCTTTGCAATCTGAATGGCTAATTCCCTTGTAGGAGATAGAATTAATAACTGAACTGATGATAGTGAATCATCAATTTTTTGTAAGGATGGTAATCCAAATGCTCCCGTCTTACCTGTTCCTGTTTGTGCAAGAGCAATAAGATCATTTTTATTGTTTAAGATTTGAGGGATTGCCTCTTTTTGTATTTGAGTAGGCTGCTCAAAACCTAGATTTTTTATTGCATCCAGCAATTCTTGCTGCAAGCCAAGCTCTTCGAATGTAGTCATATGTGTATTATGCGGAATTGCATAAAGCGCTGTACTTTATACTTGCCCATTATTATTAATTGAGTATGGGACAAGTCTCAGGATCGACTACCTGAATCAAAAAAGCCAGCAAAATAAATAAACCTCTAGGGTTTTTGAATTACAATTTGTGATTTATCTTGTCTCGAACTCGCGTAGAAGATACAAATTTTTCTTAAGACTCTTTTAGTCTAAATCTTTGAATAGTATATCTTCGATATAGAAAAATTCCAATAATTATGGATGTGAATATTGTATTTAAAACAAATAACTGCCGATTTGATTTAAAATCGGCAGTCTTACATTCAAACATTACGAAACATTTAAATTATGATTCGATGGTTTTCTTCAAAAGTACCCAAAATAATGATGTACTTATTGTAAGAAGTGCGATCAGTATTATTACTTGAATAACCATACAGCTCTCCTCCTAATTTTTAAATAAAAATGTTAACCTGTTTACAATGAATAAATTAAATTCACCCTGTTTTATGTTCAAAATATAATTGAACTTGCTTGGCTAATATTCTTTAATTTAGCTCAATACCTTCCTAAACCGCTTATGGTTAGATTCTACGCTTCGATAGTTTCTTTCAAAAGTACCCAAAAAAATGTGGTGCTTATGATAAGTAGTAGTATTAAAAGCATTATCTGAATAAACATGGGAAACTCTCCTTAATTGTATTTCTGAATAGTTTTCGATTTACGTACTTGATAGGTTTAATCTGAACAATATGTTCATTTCATGCTCAAAAAGAGTTGTTACTCTTTGTTCTTATCTTATGTTTGAATTTTTTCGTCGGTACAAATTTATACACGTTTTTGGGATAAAGTTACTCTTAATACCTTTTTTAGTGTTTATTTCTTTTAAAAAAATTTATGATCACCCCATTTTATGCCTCTGTTAGTATAAAAACGCATAAATTTGAACTAATAAATTTTATGTTAGAAAACGAAAATAATTTATTGGAAGCGATTTGCTCAAAATTAAGAAGCGATTCCATTTAAGGTTTTACAGATCATCTTTTAACATTTTGAGAGTGAAGTATTCGATTTAATAGATAAATTTGCAAGAATATGATCATCTACACTAGGGCAAATTTTGAAATTAAATTCCTAGTAACAGAACATTTGAGCAAGATTGAACATTTTTTAAATAGCTACTTGCTAAGGTAACATTAAATCATTAATTGTTCGTATTATTTCTCTTCATAAAAAAACTCGATCATATTACCATCAGGATCAGCTACAAATAAAAAACGTCCCTTCTTTCTATTAGCTGGTCCACTTATTATGGTTACTTCATGCTTTCGAAAATATTCAGCTAGTTCATCAACTGTAGATGGACTATCAACATAAAATCCGAAATGGTCTACTCTAAAATCTCTTGAAGTTGGATCATAACTGGTTTCTGCTTCAACAATCACTAACGTATCGCCATTACCAAGATCGTACACCGCCATGCTTTGTCCCATTGTTTTAACAAGCTCGAAGTTTAGAATCTCCCCATAAAACTCTTTTGACGCATTAATTCGATTTACTCTAATTGTAATATGATTAAGACCTGTAGGTTTAAAATTCATTTGGTAAGAATTATTTTTTATAAAGTTGTATAAAGATACTAAAAGCCTACAACTTTCCTCTTTTTTTAAACAATTAGCATAGAGTAGATTTTTTTTTAAGATTTAATTAAATCGAAGCGCTTACATAAATAATTAAAGTTTTTATTCAATAAATCATTATTTATTTTAAGAAACACAAAAATTATTACGAATTTAATTATGCGCATAGAATTACCTAGAGAAGTTGAACGATTAGGCCCGATAATGATTCATGATGTACAAAAAGTTTATGAATTAGATTCTGGGCTTATTTATGCAAAAAATGAAAGCAAAAAACGGGCAATTCGCCGAATTTCACATGAATCTTTCCATAAGATTGAAGAAAATATGGTGATAGTAATACCAGTTAAAAATGAACGGATAAAATTACTGGAAGGCGTTTTACTTGGCATACCTGCACACTGCCAAATTATAGTTATATCTAATAGCCCTAGAGGTCCTATAGATAGATTCATGATTGAAAAAAAAGCGTTAGAACGAATGGCTAATTTTATGGGCAAAGATATTATGGTTTTCCATCAAAAAGATCCTGAATTAGCACTTGCTTGCGAAGCTGCGGGCTATACTTCTATTTTAGATAAAGAAGGAGTTGTAAAAAATGGAAAAGCTGAGGGTATGATTTTAGCCACTTTTTTAGGGATGCTAACTGGTAAAAAATATATCGGTTTTATTGATTCTGATAACTATTTCCCAGGCGCAGTTCATGAATATGTAAAAGAATATGCTGCTGGTTTCCTAATGGCGCATTCTAAATATTCGATGGTTCGTATTTCTTGGCATAGTAAACCTAAAATAATAGAGTCTAGCTTATTTTTCGCTAAGAGGGGGCGAGCTTCTGAACATACCAACAAATTTTTAAATCGATTGTTAAGTTCATTTACTGGTTTTGGAACAGAAATTATTAAAACTGGTAATGCTGGCGAACACGCTATGACACTCGATCTTGCATCACAAATAGATTACTCATCTGGATATTCCATAGAGCCCTATCATTATGTAGGTATGCTCGAACGATTTGGAGGCATTATTGGACCAATCGATGACGAAATTATGAATAATCAAATCGAAATCTTTCAGATTGAATCTCGTAATCCACATCTACATGAGGTAAAGGGAGACGAACATGTAAAGGATATGTCTTATTCGGCTTTAGAATCAATTTACCGATCATCCATTACTCCAGAAGGTTTAAAAGAAGAAATTCTTGAGGATATTTATAATAGAAATTTATTGGAGAGAGGTGAACCTTTCAAAAAAAGCATTCAATATTATCCAAACATTCGCACTTCTAATGTGGCTAAATTCCAAAAATCATTGCAAAATCATGCCTATTATCCATTCCTTGATGGTGATATATCTGAATATACAGCTCCAATGAAAAGTAAAGTTCAATCCATTCACCCTGAGAATATAAATGAGGCAGAACAATTAGGACAGCTAGAAATTAAATAATGGTTTTTCCTCATATAATTTTTACGGATTTAGATGGTAGCTTATTGGAGTTAGAAAGCTATAATCATACCATTGCAGAAGAAAAAGTTACTGAACTTTCTAGACAAGGAATCCCAATAATTTTTTGCTCATCAAAAACATTTGCAGAACAACGGTATTACCAAAAGTTTTATAATCTTTCTGCGCCAATGATTATAGAAAATGGTGCTGCTGTTGCAATACCTCAATCATATCATCCTTATTTTAATAATCTACCACATACTTTTATAGACGATCATCTTCTATTCTCGTTTGCAGAAGGCTCCCAGTTTATTCTTGAAAATATCGATAGAATCCGTAAAAAATTAGATCTCAAGCTATTTGGGTATAATGACTTAACATTATCAGAAATATCATCTATTACTCAGCTTTCTGAGATGGAACTTACTAGAACAACACAACGGCTTTTCAGCGAAACTTTACTTGTTGGTGATTTTACATCTCCGAATTTTAAAAAAATGAGACAATTACTCTTCGAAGTTAATCTTCAATGCACACCTGGAAGTAAATTCTACACAATTACTGGTATTTCTAGTAATAAAGGGAAAGCTATAAATTGGCTAACTCATCATTATAAACAGATTACAAGTTCTCAATTTTCAACCATAGGTATTGGTGATAGTTTTAATGATCTTTCTATGTTAACAGAAGTAGATCGACCTTTTTTAGTACAAAAACCTGACAAGACATGGGCAGATATAGATATCCCAATGAGTGCAAAAATTGAAAAAATTGGACCTTTTGGGTGGAATGAAATAATCGAACATCATGTAGGTTTTTCATAATTTTTTACGGAATTTTAATTCCGAACTAACCTGAATACATTTGTCAACACTTTTTATAGTCGCTACACCCATCGGAAATCTAAGTGATTTTAGCCCAAGAGCTATACAAACACTACAAAATGTAGACTATATTGCCTGCGAGGATACTAGAACTTCTGGTAAACTATTCCACAAATTTGGAATAAATAAACCAACATTTTCTTTTCATCAGCATAATGAGCATAAAAAGGTGGAACATATACTGAATATTTTAGAAGCCAACCAAACAATTGCTTTAGTAAGTGATGCTGGGATGCCTGGAATTTCTGATCCTGGATTTTTAGCCATTCGTGCTGTAAAAAACGCAGGGCATATAGTAATCGTAATTCCAGGACCTGATGCAGCTACTACTGCTTTAGTTGCTAGCGGTCTACCAAGTGATCGATATGTTTTTGAGGGGTTTATGCCTCATAAAAAAGGGCGCCAAAAAAAACTAAAACAACTCGCAGAAGAAGAACGCACCATCATACTTTATGAAAGCCCCAATCGTTTAATAAAATTAATTAGCGAAATTGAAGAATATTTTGGTTCTGATAGAATAATGGCTGTGGCTAGGGAATTAACAAAAACATTTGAAGAAGTGGTAAGAGCATCGGTATCCGACATGAAAGAAGAATTTTTATCACGACCTTCCATCAAAGGTGAAATAGTGGTTATTATTGCTGGAAAAGGATATTCCGAATGAATCATATATTTGAAAATAAATGGATGGTATCCATATTTGCTGGTCTTTTATTAGGGCTGAGCTTTCCTCCCGTAAATTTGTCGTTTTTAAGTATTCCAGCATTTATGCTGTTTTTTCATCTCATTCGTCTATGTGATTCTAATAAACAATTAGCTTTTTACAGTTATGCAGGTTTTCTAGTTTGGAACGTATGTACCACGTATTGGTTGATGATGGCTAGTGTTGCAGCAGGTATTGCAGCCAATCTTGCAAATGCTGTTTTAATGACCATCCCATTGGTAATGATGCGATTTTTTCAAAATAAGTATCAATCAAAACTACTCATTGTACTTCTGCAAGCCTCAGTTTGGACAAGTTACGAGTTTTTACACCATCATTGGGATCTGGCTTGGCCTTGGCTAGCCATTGGAAATGCATGGTCTTCGCATGTAATGCTTATTCAATACATTTCTATTACAGGTCATCTAGGTATAACTTTTTGGGTAATTGTTACTGCTTCCTTTAGTTATCTGGCATTAACTTCAGAAAAAAAGTACCGTTATATTGCATTGGGATCGTTATGCATTATACCCATCAGTTCAATTATATTTTTTCTTACCGAAGAACCTTCAACATTAAATACTAATCACACTTCTGTTACTGTAATCCAACCAAATCATGATTCCTATCAGCCATATGCAGGTATGAGTGGGACTCATGAAATTATCGATAGTTTATTTTCTACAACAAATACATATCGATCAAACTATTCTAAACTCATAGTTTGGCCAGAAAACGCAATTGAACGCGCAGTTCTTATGGAATCAACACATTTAAATCGTATTGCTGATTCTGCAAAGGCATGGAATACTTCTTTTATTGTAGGAACCGGTTTAATTACATTATATCCCGATGATCCTCCTTTATTAACTCGTGGTTTGTATAGAAAAACGCCATATAATATTTTTAATAGTGCATTTCTTGTAAACAACACAGGTACAACTTCTAGATATGATAAACATAAACTTGTACCAATTGTTGAAAGAGTTCCTTTCTTGAATATTCTTACTACTTTAGATTATTTCAATTGGGTTAATTGGGGTAAGATTGCCGGCTTTGGCAAAGGAAACTCCGTGGATATGTTAGTCGCTTCCGATTTCACTACTAATGGGCTAATTTGTTATGATTCTGTTTATCCAAGTTGGGTTAGAGCATTTGTAAATAAAGGTGCAGATTTTTTAACAATAATCACTAATGATGGTTGGTGGGGTAATTCAAGTGGGCATTACCAACATTTTGAATATGCTAGATTAAGAGCTATTGAATTTAATAGATGGGTAGTTCGAAGTGCAAATAATGGCACCTCAGGCATTATAAGACCAAATGGAACTATACACCATAAAACAGAATATTGGACTAAAACGGGCTTTAATTCAAATATCCCGCACATAAAAGAAAATACGGTCTATGCTAAATACGGCGATTGGCTCTCTTATTTTACCCTTGCGATCACACTTTTATTCTCAGTTTTTGGGTTATGGAATAAAAAAAACTTGCTATCTAGATGATATTCCAATTCTAATGTTAAACCGAATATCAGGATTTGATCTTGTAGGAAGATTATTTGATTCGATTCGGCTATATGTATATTCAAAATTTGATGATATGGTTGCTGATACTTTATAGCCTAATGAAAGTGTTCCATTAATTCGTTTTTGAGAGGTTTCTCTACCCGAAAGTTCAATTTCATTTACATTAGTAATTGGTCCCCCAACCGCACCAAAGGCTGTTACAAGATCACTGTCTAGTTTATAACTTAGTTCTGTATCATTTTTGAAACTTCCGCGAACGCTAAGAATAATGTTATTTTTAATTTTAGGAAACATTTTTAACCTTACTTTTCGAAAAGTATAATTCAATCCAAAATTCATACCTTGCGATAAAATTTCAGAACCTCTTTTACTAGATATTGCAAACGTGGATATAGTACTTCTATCGTATTCAATTTCTGTTGTTAATCGCGAAGCCCAGGTTATATTAAGGCTCAATAGAGGGTTAAAACGTCTTTCAGCACGTATTGAAGAGGGTTCGTATTTTCCTCTATCGTCAATTATTGAAAAATTTCCTAAGTTTTGGGAAGGTTGTTCTCCTGTAAGCGTATTTAATGCCCAACCTACTTTATATGTACCTGAATATGAATGTGAAAGAGTAGCCGTATTCATATACTTTCCAACAAATGGAATATAATCTTCAACTTTTTGCCAACTTATCCTCCAACTTGGTCTAGGAATTACAAAAAGTCCTTTATCACCTCTTCCTGAAACATTTTTTCCTAAATAAGCTTTCCTAAAATCTTCTTCCATAGTCATTCTGTTCAATACAAATCTACCATCACCATTCCCCGTTGAATCACTGATAGTAGTAGACCCATCTGATATATCTGCAATGGCAGTTTGTATTTGCCGTTTTAACATATCTTTATAACCAGTTCCAAAAGCCCAAACAGAAACAGAATAATCTCCAGATTCTGATTGTACAGATGAGAAATCGCCCTCTGGTGTTACTGTTACAGTTTCAGTACTCCTATTTGTTATAACAGCGCTCCAATTTAAATCGATAGAAAATGATGGAAACAATTTTATACTTGTTCTAGCTGAAAAAGTATCATTGAAATTATTATTTGATGGTAATTGGATATTTGAGTCTCCATTTAAGTTATCAATCAACTGTGATTTTGGGATTCGATTACTTAACCCTGTTCTGTATGAAAATGGAGGTGAATAATTTCCATCTCTAGGGTTGTTAAAAGCATATATAAATTGTGATTCGCCCTGATAACCAGGTTGGCTCCCACTTTTTGAACGTTCATAATTAAGAGAAAATTCTTGCATACTAAATGTAGAAATAAATAGCTTTCTTGCTACATATCTGAGATCATGCACTAAATTTGGAACACTTTTAGGAGTTCTTAAACTATCTGCAATATTATTTTCAATTTCTTTTCTTCGTATATCTTTAATCGCTTTTCTTTCTGTGCTCTCTTTTTGATCCGCTTTTTTTATGTTATTCAAGAACCCGAATTTTTTAAATATATCTTCTACCTTAAGCTTTAGTGTATTATTTAAAGAAAATGTATTGGAAACAGATGCACCTAAGTTTGAACCTCTAGGACTATTATTCCACTGGAAACCTCCGCCGTAACTAACTGAATATGTTAACCAATTAATCGCTTTAATATTTCTAAAATTAGGGCGCCAACTAGCCGTATATGATTCTTTATAGGTGGTACGTCGTGCGCTAAGTGTATCACTTACAATCCCTTTAATAACATCTATCGATGGTATTAAATCATAACTTAAACTATCAATACCAACTTCATTTCTTGATTTAATACCTGCATTTGCTAAATTGAAATTTGAGGTACTTCTAAAAATTATTGGTATACCACGAGTTAGGTTATATTTTAAAGTAAAATTATTAGTTTGTGTGAAATTATGTGATTGTTGTAATGATTGAATAGAAGTAGGATCAGCTAAACTTCTTCTCCTTGATTCATTGTAATCTCTAGATAACGAAGAAGTGATGGAGATTGAAGATGGTAAGTACCCTATTTTTAAACCCGAAAGAACTTTTACCAAAGGAACATTAGTAGTAAATCCAAAAGGATTAAATAATTTCACTTTTCTTACTGTGAGATTATATGAAATTGAAGCCTTGTAGTTCCACTTATCCTTAAATTGTAATTGGGGGTTTTGCGCACTAGCTGTACTATAAACAAAAGATAACTTAGTATTATCTAGAGTGTAC
>JAYPYN010000016.1:5805-10356 GCA_038154605.1 Balneolaceae bacterium | reverse complement strand
ATTGATTGAAAATTTTTCGGAAATAGTCTGTATATCTCTAATTTTAGTGTCAATACTGTCTTTTTTAGCGCTTGAACTAAGCGATTCATTAGAATTAACAGCTTCTTTAAAATCGGTTAAACGAATATCTCCTTGGTCTGGTAAATATTTTGGAGTTTTTGAATCTCTAGAAGTACTCAGTACTATGGGAAAATTCCAACCAAATCTATCTGGTATTAGTTTATGAAGGTTAATTGTTGAACTAAAAGTATATCCTAGTTGATCGGAAACACTTCTACTATCAAAACGAGATTCTAGCCCCCCAAAACCATTTGTTTTTCTTGTGAAATTGACATTAACCTTAGCAAAATCAGCAAATTTAAAACTAGTATTACCATTTGCAGCCCATCCTTGCTCATTATCAAAACCAGATACACGTAGTTCATTTAACCACATTTCAGCATTTAGATTTGCTTGACCTGTAGTAGTTAAATCTGTAGGATCGTATGGATTTTTTATACCTAGGCCAATTTCATTTACCTTATCTAAAGATGGATTTCCTTTAATAGCAAGTACTGCTCCATCTACACCATTTTCTCCTAAAAGCCCAGTTTGTTCAAATAATTCATTTGGGTCTTGATTTGATACATTTCTATTTTGTTTCAACACATTAAATGCCGAAGTTAAAATGTTTACACTATTCTCATCATATAGCCAAATATCTTGTGCATCAGCATCCAGATTATTCGGATCGTTGGTAAAATCACGTTTAATTGATGGACTAACGGGTTGTCGATATTCGTAAAAATTATTCTCTAAATCACTTCCTAGCCTAATTACAAGTTCAGCATCACCTCTTTCATCAAAGTTTTCGCCATGTACGAACATCCTTAAATTGGAATAATTTAAAAGGTTTAAACTTGAGGTATATACCTTTTTCACCATATGTATTTCGCCAGGCCCTAAATTTTGAACAGATAAAACGAGCGACTGTTCATTTTGAACTGTTTGCACTTGTGTACCTCTAGAAACAGCACGAATAGCCCCCTCTGGCTGGCGATAGGGAAAGGGAACACGATTTGCATTTTCTTCAATATTAATTGTAGAAACAGTAAAACCTTCTAAGCTTGGAGGTGATTCACTAAGATTATCGATTTTATTCCATTGGCTACCAACGAATTCAAAAGTTGCAAATCTCGTAGTAAATGGTTTTTTATATCCAGACATCCAAAGTCTTATATGAGAGATATTTTGGAAATTTTCGATATCGCCATATTTCCTAGTAAAATCTTTCAATGGAATTCTTACTAGATACCAGGTTTTGTAATAGGGTGTTTTTGATATTTTGTCAACTATAAAACCATTTAAACTTCCTACATTCAAATTATTTACATCCGCAGGATTAAAATCTAACTCGTATTGGTAATAGGAATTAGATTGCAGGATTGATGATGAACTAACCAAACCTTCTGTATCTGGTTTAAGCGTTATGGCTGTTTTATTTTCGCTACCACCACTTTCTGGGGTATTTCCATCATGGTAGCCCAATAAACGCCAAAAACGTTGATTTAATGGTAAATCTCTAGCAGAGTTTTGGTTATAATAAACATAATTGTCATTTGAAGGGTCATTAGCTATGGCTTCAAATTCTTTAGAGCCTTCACCGTATTGCGCGCGCATTTCATTTATAAATTCATTAAATAACACGCTTTCATCTCTATCCTCAGCCCCAAACGTACCTGGGTCAGGTGCACCATCTAAACCAATATCTTCGATTGCTTTTTTATCGGTAGAAAACTGCCCTAAAGGTACTGGAGAGGTTGGAGGAAGATATGATCTTGGCTGACCAATAGGATCATCTTGCGTTAAATTATTAATGGTTGTAGAAAATCCATCCTCTGTATTTAAACGTGCATTAGGAATTATATCTTCCGATATAGTTCCTAGATCTATGTAGATTTTACCATTGTAATCTTGTTCTTGCCCAGTAGGATCTGCACCATCAGGTAAAATAGCTTGTATCCAAAATTCTAGAAACTCGATATTATTTTGCACCAAATCTTCCTGCCCATTTGGAATTATAGATGTCATCCCACCCCATGTTCTATCAGGTTCTAAAGACAATAAATTCCTTAAGTCCATGTTGTAGTTGTATTGTCCCCTATTTGATGGATTATAGTATATATCTAGTGGATTAATTTGATTAATTTCTTGCTGATTGATAACCTTACCTTGAAAAATATCTGTTATTCGAACAGGCTGTACCTCAACGGGTTGATCTTGAACCAAATTTCTTGGGATAGTGTACCATGAAAATTGTGACCTTAAATCCGCTCTTGCTTTTCTAATTTCTGAACTTTGAATGGTATTTGATGTTAGATTTAAAAAATAATCGTCATCCTCTGCAAGCCCAGGTAATGCCGCAGGGGCCGATGCAAGATTCCATCGTGTTGGACTTGAAAAATTAATAGAATACTCTGCGCCTTCAAAATCATCGATAAATACTAATCCATTTTCTTCATCACTATATAAATCCCCACGATCTATAGCATCTTGAACTGCATTTGTCTGTGCTATGCCTGGCCTTAATTGTGCAAACTCGCCACTAAAATCGATATTACTTGGCGTTTTTGTTTGTAATAGAGGGATTTTATCAATTAATCTAGTTAACCATGGGGTCTCGAAATTAGCTGTAGCATCTAGTCCAATAATGGAATTATTTATAGGCTCATTCCCTATTCTTATTTTATCAGAAAGTGGTTGTTCTGACAAGCGAAAGTAGGTGCTACCAATTTTTATATCTTCGCTAATGGTGTATTCTGCTCTAACACCCGTAAAGTTTTTTTGGCCAATTACTGCTAGTTGATTGTTCTCAAATTCTACTTCTATATCTTGTCCAGATGCCAAATATCGATCATTCAAAATAGTTAGGCTTCCGAATGAATAATCAACTTCATAGTCTGTACCTTCAATTAACGAAACGCCATTGGCGGTAACACTTACTGAGCCTTCAACTAAGCCAAATCCAAGTGAAAATATACCAGAAACTCCACCGCTTGATGTACCTGAAATTTCAAAATTAGTATTTTTTGATGATCGTCGCGCATCAACTGGTTTTAATCTATATAACTCAGTGAACGACAAATCATCTATTATCGAATCAGGAATAGAGGGTGTATTTTTAAGAATAGTTGAAATTCGCTCACCGAATGGCTCAAGATATGGAAATATTATTTTGCCAGACCCTGCATCTAAGGTAATACCAGTAAAATCAATTTGCTGATCTACTCCTATCGATCCATCTGAATTTTGCCTATCCAAACCTAGATCAGCTAAAATTGTTTCGTTTCTTCCATCTAAACTTGTTTTTGGGATATTATTTCTAGTTTCAAAAATCTGAAGGTCAAATCCTTCTTGTTTAAGCCCAGACACACCCAATGAATAAATATTTCGCATAGTCAAAGGCCATGCTTCATCTTGGGTAGTCATTCCACCTGGTCTAATTAATTTTAAATAGGTACGGCTTGAACTTTGCGTATCGAGTTCTCCTACTTGAATAATCTGTGACGGGTTTTGTGGATTACTGTAGGTGTAAGCAACAGCAATAGCATCTCCAGAATTTATAAATGTTTTCATAGTAATGTAGCCAAGCGCATAATTAACAATATAATCTTCACCTTCGATCAATTGTTCAAAGATTGCATCTACATATTCTTGAGATTTCGCTCCAAAATCCTCATTTGTTGCATTACTACTAACGGGGCGTAATGCATCCAATGTTGATTGTTCAAACCTATCAACATCATTACCGGGTAAGCCGTATAAATCATTGCCATCCTTATTTACTCCAAAATCTAGAAGCGCAATGGCACTTACGGTATTTAATCCGGGCACTTGTTCAGCTTTTCTTACGTATACTTTTAATTCTGTTATTTGATAGGGTTGAAGAATTTGCTGAGGATTTGAAAGTGCTTCCTCAAATTTCTGCCTATTATAAAAATCAATAAAAAAGTGGCGCCCATCTTCATAGTCAGCCGGGCGAAGGTTAATTTTAGTTTCTTCTGAACCTCCAGAAATACTTTGAGTGCTACTTTTACCCTTTTGTTGCGAAACTACAGTAGTAACTTTTAATGGGCCAAGTTCGGTTACTGCCTTAATACCAAATAAAGAACTCCCTCCTTTAACCAAAGAATTGCCAGTTGTCATAGAAACGTTACCCATTTCAATACTTTTAATAATTTCATCTTCATATCCTTTGTATACAATACTAAGACGATTATCCCAGTCAAATTGTCGTTCAGTATCCCAATCGGTTTTAATAGATAATTTATCGCCTATGGTACCTTGTATATTCAACTTAAGATTTTGATTGAATAATGGATCAACCCTCCTTCGTAAATCTGGGGGTAATGAGCCATCGTCGAGATTTTGAACTGATGCCCCAAAATTTACATTTGCTGAGCCATTTACTCTTAAATTAACCTCATTGGTTCCAAAAATTGTTGAAAATGCTGAATTCTCGCCCCCTGGTATATTAATACTAAAATCTAAAAGCCCTCTACGCTCTTGTTG
>JAYPYN010000016.1:2100-5795 GCA_038154605.1 Balneolaceae bacterium | reverse complement strand
TACAGTTCGTCTCCAGGACTATAACAAAGATTGCTTGTTGTTGATTTTTTAATTCCTGAATAAGTTTTGAACGAATATTTTTTTTCTGTTGAATTTTTTTTGCGGCTCTGAAAGTTTCAAAATCCATAACTCTTGCCACTGGAATTTCAAATCCTACAATACTATTTCTTAGTGTGTAAGTATTTACAGAATCCCAAGTCACTTTAGATGCTAGGTCACTATAATTAACAAAATAAAGTTTTGGTTTTCGTGTGAGAGGTAGCTGACTTACCCATTTAGGTTGTATAGAATGGTATAATTTTATTCCTTCAGCAAGAGTGTCTATCTTGGTCTCTATTGCAAGTGAATCTAATTTGGTTTGTCCACTTACACTACGTACTTCTAAAGCCACGCTTATGAATGCTATAAGCGCTGTTACAAGTATTCTTCTGAATAGAAAAAAATGTGATATAATAATAGAAACTTATTGACAGTTTGTAGCTATGTTCTATAGGCCTATTAATTGTTGATTCTTTATTAAAATTGTAAACAATAATACCATATATTTATTATTGTTGAAAGCGATTAAAAGCTTACTTTTTTGCTATTTTTAAACGCATTAAAACAATCAAATTTATATCATCTACTTTTTGTTTTTTTGGAACAATAAAATACAACACGATTTATTAAGAAAACATGTAGGTCCTTTTCTTTTCTGTTTTATCTCCATGATGTTTTTGCTTTTAATGCAATTTCTAATTTTGAATATCGATAAACTTATTGGAAAAGACATACCTCTTCTTATAATTATAGAATTAGTTGCAACAAATTTAGCATACATGGTAGTTCTTGCAGCCCCAATGGCTGTTTTAATTGCAACTTTAATGGCATTTGGTAAATTTTCGGAACTTAATGAGCTAACAGCATTGCGTGCATCCGGTATTAACCCAATAAAAATTATACAACCTGTACTGATCGCTGCTTTTATTTTAGGGCTTACATTGATATGGTTTTCAAACAATGTGTTACCAGAGGCTAATTCCAAAGCTCGTTCTTTATTTCTTGACATACGCTTAAAAAAACCTGGATTCGATTTGAAGCCAAATGTATTTTATGACGGCATTGAGGGATATACATTTCTTGTTAGAGAAATTGATAATGATACCGATAGTCTCTACAATGTGACTCTTTTTCAATAACACACCAAAAATAAAAAAATAGCGTACAACAGGGCGAAAAGAGGATTCTTAAAAAGTGAAGGCACACAAGGTCTTACATTGGTTCTAGAAAATGGTGAAATTTTACGGTATCTAAAACGAGATAGACATTCAAAACTTGAGAATCAAGAGAAAACAACTTTTTCAAAATATAGATTAACATTCGATTTATCTGAATTAGAATTCTCACGCACAAACCCATCCGTTAGAAGTGAAAGCGATAGAACCATGAGAGTACAAGCAATGAACATGATGGTTGATACTTTAACGTCAGAAGTTTACGGATATGCAGAACGAGCTTCTAAAAATACTAGCTTTCTACAAGTATATGGTAATGACAATTCTAGACCTTTTATATCTACTGATGATATTAATTTTAAACATGATACATTATCTCTTGAAAACGCTGAAACCATGCAACATGCTACAATACCAGGATATTTTGTACTTCCATTCATGAATAAAATTGAACATAAAATAAGAATTGTTGATTTAGCTAATGGTAATATTGAGCAAGACAACAGCTTCTTCGAAAGTACCAGCTCAAATATACTTTGGCGACTTAAACGCATTAGCCGATACCTAGTGGAGATACATAAGAAATTTTCCATTCCATTAGCCTGCGTTGTATTTGTTCTAATTGGTGCCCCCATAGGAATGATGACGCGTAAAGGAAATTTTGGCTATGCAGCACTTATTAGCGCCGTAATTTTAACTATTTTTTGGATTTCCTTGATTCAAGGCGAGAAATTAGCAGATCGGTTATTTATATCTCCATTTATAGGTATGTGGGCATTTAATATTATATTTTCAGGTATTGGTATACTATTAATTTTACATCTAACAACGAATGTAAACTTAAAAAAAATAAAATTTAGGCGTGCTTAATCATTTTAATAGATATGTATTCCTCAGATTATTAATCATTACATGTTTTGTATTACTGATTTTCATTTTCATTTTTATAATGATTGATTTTTCAGAAAACAGTGATGATTTTACAGATCGAGGAGCTACGCTAGATATCATTTGGTCGAATTATTACTTACCATATATTCCAGAAATGATTCGTTTAGTAATACCTGTAGCAATTTTTACTGCTTGTCTATTCTTAACAGGTCAATTATCAGAACGTTTAGAAATAACGGCGTTTAAAGCAGCTGGCGTAAGTTTATACAAGATGATTATACCCTATCTCTTATTCTCAGTTATCATTGCGCTAAACATAAGCTACCTCGACTCAAGTATCATTCCTAAATCAAACAAAAAAAGGATAGAATTTGAAGATAAATACATTCGATCAAAAAATAAGCGAATTGATAGAAGTAATATCTACAGAGAATTGTCATCAACTAGTATTTTAGAAGTAGATTATTTTGATGAAAACCAACTTACAGGCTATAGAGTAAGATTTATTGAATATGACAGCCTCAAATTGATCAAAACAATAGAGGCTACAACTATGAAGTGGATTAAACCGGATAGCATTTGGAGGCTCACCTCATTGAATGAACGCACCTATAATGATACAGGCTTTGTATATATTAAACGAAATGGAATTGATACTTCGTTAGTAATTCTACCTCAAGATTTATCTCGTTCAACTTCCGATATATATCAACTATCCTACAAAGAATCTAGGGATTACATCTCTTCCATTATAAGAAGTGGTGCAGGTGGAGTTAACATTCCAAAAGTTCAATATTTTGGTCGTTTAGCCTATCCTTTTTCAATCATCGTTGTAACTGTTGTGGGATTTGCTCTCGCTTCGGTTCGGCGTAGAGGTGGCAGTGGTATTTATTTAGCTGTAGGTTTAGTGATTAGCTTTTTATATCTGGCTTTCATGAAAATTGCAGAACCTTTTGGGTATTATGGTACCATTAGTCCAGAACTAGCCGCAACTCTACCTCACATTTCTTTTTTTTTAGTTGGAATAATCCTAATAATTTCCGCTAAAAAGTAATTAAGCTTGTGCTTGAGGACCACGATACATGGGGATTTCTACCCTTTCTCGAGTATTAATTACTCCATGTTCTTCTTCAAAACGCTGTACATTATCAGTAAGTGCCCCTGCTAGTCTTTTTGCATGATCAGGTGTTAGTACCATACGCTTTGTAACTTTTGCTTTAGGAACACCTGGCATCACCGAAATAAAATCTAAAATAAATTCAGATGGGGAATGCGTGATCATTACTAAATTGGAATATGTACCTGAAGCTTCTTCCTGAGGCAATTCAATTTCCATTTTACCAGTTTTTGCTGTTTGATTGTTTTCAGCCATAATATTTTAATCTAAAAATCCTTGTTCTTTCATCCATTTGTCGTTATAAACTTTTCCTATGTATCGAGTTCCACTATCAGGTAAAATAACCACCATCAAATCCGTTGGCTTTAACGGATGTTCAGCTATATATTTTTTTGCGCCAGCTACCGCGGCACCGCAACTCCATCCCACAAAAAGGCAGTCAATACATGCTAATGCTCTTGTTTCAAATTACG
>JAYPYN010000016.1:0-2090 GCA_038154605.1 Balneolaceae bacterium | reverse complement strand
TTGTCATTTACTTGTAGCACATAATCTATGTATTCAAAATCTATCGTTCCGGGAATAATATCTTCACCAATGCCTTCTGTCATGTAGGGTTTAATTTCATTTTTATCAAACACTCCGGTTTCAAAATATTTCTTGTACACAGAACCTACAGAATCTACTCCAATTATCTGTATATTCGGATTCTGTTCTTTTAGAAATTTACCTACCCCAGAAATTGTTCCACCAGTACCCATACCTGCAACATAATGGGTTATTTTACCTTCTGTTTGATCCCAAATTTCTGGGCCTGTAGTCTCATAATGTGCTTCTAGATTTGATTTATTATCATATTGATTGGGGTAATAGCAATTCTCAGTTTCTCTTGCCAACCTTGCAGCAACCGAGTAATAACTTCTTGGATCATCGGGCTCCACATTTGTTGGACACACTATTACTTCCGCTCCCATGGCTTTTAAAATATCCACTTTGGATTGGCTCTGTTTATCAGTTGTGGTGAAAATGCATTTATAGCCCTTTGCAATTGCAACCAGTGCCAATCCCATACCCGTATTACCCGAAGTACCTTCTACAATGGTTCCCCCTGGCTTTAGAAGACCTTTTTTCTCAGCATCTTCAATCATTTTTATTGCAATTCTATCTTTTATGGAATTGCCAGGATTAAAATATTCAACTTTTACCAAAACCGTACCAGTAGTATTTACAGATGTATTTTTTAATTTTACAAGTGGGGTATTACCTACAGCTTCAGTAATTGAGTTTAAAAACATTTAATTTCGAAAGATTAATCATACTTAAATCTTAAATTAAGAAATAATTCATCGAGGAACATAGATGGTTTCTTTTTTTTCTCAATTATTGACATAATTTAAAATATACAATGGATATGTTTTTATCTTTACCGCACTAATCGGTTGTCTTTATTTTCATGACTGAATTATAGAGATATCTGTGTTTATAATTTTTTGTATTGATAATTTTATATAATAGTTAAAAATAAATTAGAAATTTAAATACTTATGTTTATTGAGCAACATAAACCCAAAGATTACGATTGCGGTTATAATTTAGATTTAATGATTACTGCAATCCCGCGCTTGCCAGAGGGAGAAGAACGATTGGCATACGCAAAACGTGTGGTGGGTTTAATAAAACAAAGCCATCCTAATTGGGTACAAAAAGACGGTACAAGTGAGGCTGCTTGGGAATACTTTTTTGAGTTAGCTGAATTCGATTTAAACGCTTTAGGAATATTTAATCCGTTCACAGAAGGTAAAGTAGACGATGCAATTTAAATGCATTGTATTGATGCTCTTTAAGTGAAAAGTGCGTATTTTCAATTTATATTGAAAATTGAAAATACAGCATATGGGTATGTTAAATACCTCTACACATCAAGAACGTCTTAGCCAATTATTTTATAATCAAGTCTCTGAAAATAGTTTAAACTTGGCTATTAAAAATGCAATAAATGAACAAAAATCATTTTTCGCAGTTTCTATTTCCATCCACCAAATTGATGTTTTAGCAGCCCTAGAACAAGTAAGTAAAGAAAATCAGTTTCAATATTATTGGGAAAAGACATCTGATGAATTTTCGATCTGCGCTGCAGGTCAATTAATACGAATAAATCACGAGGGTACATCGCGATTCCAAGATTGCTCTAGTCAAGGCAAAAAAATTCTACATTCTGTTCATCATTTAAAGGGTATAAATCACTCTAATGCAGCCGTTCATCTTTTTGGTGGTTTTTCTTTTTTTGATACTAATAGCTCTAAAAATTGGAAACACTTTGGAGCCTCGTCATTTACTCTTCCAAAATGGATGATTATTAAAGAAGGAAAATGCACTATTCTAACTCTATGTATTGATATTAAGAATATAGATCAGCATTCAATTGTAAAAGAAAGGCTACTTAAACGTGTAAATGAACTTGAACCCATTTGTAATAGTGATAGATATAAAGAGTACAAGTAATCGGTTGCACATGAAGTTTCGTGATGATGGTGACGGAGCCAAAAAGGAAACGCTTGAAATGCTTGGCAAACCCATGTCAAGTGATAAGAAGCACGGTGCCGGTTTGGGAACCTATC
>JAYPYN010000015.1:4787-22074 GCA_038154605.1 Balneolaceae bacterium | reverse complement strand
GTCAATAAATGTGCATCGCAGGAGTGAATGATTTGTTGTCACTGTACTCATCTCCCGACAAGTCGGGAAGCTAGGGGTGCATTTCATTTTTTCTCAATTTCTTGAGAGCGTCAAATATAAGGAGGTTTGTAGCGGTGAACAACTTATAACACGTATTTTTTGTGTTATCTATTTTTCTGGATTGAGATGGTTAAGCCTAACTTGTGAAAACATATTTTCAAGACAAAACAGCTCAATAAAAAAGCCCATTCAGTAATGAATGGGCTTTGAAATGTTGTTAAATGTCATATATCAATAACGATATTCGTCAGACTTATATGGACCAGTAATTGGAACACCGATATATGCAGCTTGTTCTGCAGTTAGTTCTTCCAATTCCACTCCAATTTTTGAAAGATGAAGTCGTGCAACTTTTTCATCTAAGGTTTTTGGAAGCACATGTACTTTTCCAGATTCAAACTCCTCGGGGCGATTCCAGAGCGCAATTTGGGCTATGGTTTGATTGGTAAAACTGTTGCTCATCACAAAAGAGGGATGCCCAGTAGCATTTCCAAGATTCATTAATCGTCCTTGTGACAAGAGAATCACTTGGTTACCGCTCTGCAAGGTGAAAATGTCAACTTGTGGTTTAATGTTTTCTTCATGAGCATGATCTTTTAACCAAGCCACATCAATTTCGTTATCAAAATGGCCTATATTTCCAACGATTACCTTGTCTTTCATTAGTTGAAAGTGTTCTGCAGTAACGATGTCTTTATTACCAGTTGCAGTTACGATGATATCTGCTCTTGGTGCTGCATCCGCCATTCTTTTCACCTCAAAACCATCCATTGCAGCCTGTAGGGCGCAGATAGGATCAATTTCTGTAACGATCACTCGAGCACCAGCTCCGCGAAGTGACGCTGCCGTTCCTTTACCTACGTCGCCATATCCCGCGACAACGGCAACCTTTCCAGCCATCATTACATCGGTAGCTCGGCGAATGGCATCTACGGCAGATTCTTTACACCCGTATTTATTATCAAACTTAGATTTGGTAACAGAGTCGTTTACGTTGATTGCAGGCAGCGGAAGAGTTCCGTTTCTTTCTCTTTCAATCAAGCGAAGTACGCCAGTGGTGGTTTCTTCAGAAATGCCTTTAATTCCATCTACTAATTCTGGGTAATTATCTAATACCATATTGGTTAGATCACCACCATCATCTAAAATCATATTCAAAGGTTTGCCATCAGGAAAAATAATAGTTTGCTCGATACACCAATCAAACTCTTCTTCATTCATGCCTTTCCAAGCGTATACAGGAATACCGGCTTCTGCAATAGCAGCTGCGGCATGATCTTGAGTTGAGTAAATATTACACGACGACCATGTTACTTCTGCTCCAAGATCGACCAATGTTTCAATGAGCACAGCTGTTTGAATAGTCATGTGAAGGCAGCCTGCAATTCGGGCTCCTTTTAAAGGTTGTTCATTTCGGTATTCTTCACGAATAGCCATTAATCCTGGCATTTCGGCTTCAGCTAGTTCAATTTCTTGACGCCCAAATTTTGCTTGGTTAATATCCTTTACTTTGTAAGCCAGTTTTTCTTCTACGTGTGGCATGTTATTCATTAATTAAATTGTCAGGTCTTTTGTTATCCTCGATAATGACTTTCGCCATTTCGTAATCTCTTAGAGTTCCACCAGAACCCAATTCCGTTTTTATCAAAGAGCCATTGGGATCCATAAATACTTTAAATGGGATACCCAGTGTGATAATTTCATCACCAACGGCATTTGCATCTAAGGAATAGATAAAGTCATAATTGTTATCGGCAATAAATTGGATAACATCAGTTTTAGTATCCCCATCGATTAAATTTACAGTAAGAACTTCAAAATCATCCGGGTACTCCGATTTCAGAGAATCCATTGCGGGAAATACTTGTAAACAAGGACCGCACCAAGTTTCCCAAAAATCTATTAAAACCACCTTACCCTTGAAGTCTTCAAGGGTTATAGAATTACCATCTACATCTTCAAAAGTGGCATTCTGAATGATGGATTCAATCCTAATTTGGTCTTTTGTTAGTGCTCGTGAATTTTGTGATTTCTTGCTTGTACAGGTAATTAAAAGTAATCCTGCGATAGCAAAAGAAAATATTTTTATGGGGTATTTCATGTACTAAAAAATAAAAAGTTAAGATACAGAATTCATCAATATTAAGCTGTCTAGTTTTTATGAATGCATGAACATTATTGGTGTGAATGGAGTTCTAGAAAAAAAGAAAATCAGCCAATTAATTTAACATGCCTTATATTTTATAAAATTTTATGTCCCAAATATTATAAGGGGAAATTTATTCATCTATGAGACAACCAACATACGACTTTATTATTGTTGGTGCAGGAATTGTAGGTTTATCTACGGCTTTTAAATTAAGTATTGCATTTACGGATGCAAAAGTTCTTGTACTTGAGAAAGAAGAACGTGTTGCTGCACATCAAACAGGTAAAAATTCTGGGGTTATCCACTCGGGAATTTATTACAAGCCAGGTTCATATAAAGCGAAAAATTGTATAGATGGAAGGCACCAATTAGTAAATTTTTGCGAAGAACATGATGTGAAAATTGATGTTTGTGGAAAGGTGATTGTAGCAACCAAAAGGGAAGAAGAAGAACGATTAGACGCTATTTACAGACGCGGTTTAGAAAATAACATTGAAGGTGTTACTAAAATTGATCGTAAAGAATTACTTGAATTAGAGCCCTATGTACATGGAGTATCAGCGATACATGTTCCATGTGCTGGAATTGTGGACTATGCGGGTATGTGCGAAGCACTAAAGCGATTACTGGAAGCAAAGAATGGACATATTCATTTTAATTCCAAAGTGGTTAATATTTCCCAAAATGGTACAATTTTGCATATTGATACTCCTAAAAAACAATACAAAGGACGCTTTTTAATAAATTGTGCTGGATTATATAGCGATCATATTGCTAAATCAGCGAATATTAAATCACCTGTTAAAATTGTGCCTTTTAAAGGCGAGTACTATGAATTAAAACCAGAGGCTGAATATTTAGTTAACAATTTAGTATATCCATTACCAAATCCTGAATTTCCATTTTTAGGGGTTCATTTTACTAGGATGGCTCTTGGAGGAATTGAATGTGGTCCAAATGCAGTTTTTGTATTCAAAAGAGAGGGGTATAATAAAATGGCGTTCAACCTCAAAGAATCTTTAGAGTCACTCACTTTTCCTGGTTTTTGGAAGATGAGTAAGAAACATTGGCGTATGGGATTGGATGAGTATAAACGATCGATATTTAAATCAGCTTTTGTAAAGGGATTGCAAGAGCTAATCCCAGAGGTAACCGCACATCATTTAAAAAAATCGCCTGCTGGAGTACGTGCTATGGCGCTTCAACCAAATGGCGAAATATTAGATGACTTCTACTTTGAAGTTGCGGAGCGTCAGATTCATGTGCTTAATGCACCAAGTCCGGCTGCTACCGCCGGACTATCTATTGGGGACGAAATTGTACGCAGGGCCAAAGACCATTTTAGTTTATAATTAAATGGATAAGGCTTCCCAGAGTTTTAAATTTTCCCCTTTATTTTTAACAATAATTAGCGGAAGGTATTGATCTCGATCGATTAGTGCTTCAGTCACACGCCCTAGGAAAAATGAGGAAAGCGTGCTTCCGCCTCTGGAACCCAAAACGATGGCGTCTATTTTATGATTGAAAGAAAACCGGTTAATCATATAAGGAATACCATTTGAATTTAACTGGCGATAGTGCATGGTTAAACGCTCACGATCTACACATGCATCCTCTATAAATTTGTCTATTTCTTCTTCTGCGTTAGAAATTAACTCGTCGATAAATTCATTTTTAGTTAAGCCTGTTTTAAAATATCCATGGGGTAGATTATAGATATGCAAGCCGTGAATATGCATTCCACTATGTTTGGCACACAAATCTTTAGCTGTTTTTAGCGCCATCAAACTATTGTTCGAAAAATCCATCGACACTAACAGATTGGTAATGGTTGATGGGATTGTTGGGGGGATTAAAGCAACGGAACAGGAAGATCGACGAATTAATTTTTGAAGGTATCGTACTTCATTGTCATCATCGCTTGTTCTATTTACAATTAACAGATCGATATCATTCTCGCGAATAAATTGAGGTATCTTTTGTAGCTTATTACCGCCAAGAGTAACAATCGAAATTTCATTAATTTCATTGATATGTGCGAAGTTTTTTAACTTCTCTTCAATAGCTTGATTAATGGATTCATCAATGTTTGGGATGAGTCCTGGATATTTGTCTAAGATCGCTTTTGGTATATCAATTTCTTCGGCAACATGTATAAAAGTGATTGATGTTATTTCCTCTTTTAAAACGGATGTAACTCTATTTACAAAATCGAAAATTATATCATCATGCTCATTTAAATCTAGCGTAACGAGCAAATTATTTACTAAATGCATATCTACTCCTTTAGGTGAATAAAACGGGGATTGGCTTATCTCTCAACATACCTAATAATTCCCTCTCTGATTGGTTCAAAGATACGTATATCTGAACTTGAAAACATTATAAGAGTATTAGGCTTTTTTTAAGTTTATCAGAAAATATTTTTGGTTTAGAAGTTTTGAATTATTCATCTTATTGGTATGAACGTGAAAGACGACTCTTTATCAAGAAAACTTTACGCACAAGATGCATCGATGTATCAGCAGCTTCCTTCTGGGATAGCGTTCCCAACATCTAAGGATGATATTATACAGTTGGTTAGACAAGCAAATTTGGATGGGTTTAGTTTGATAGCACGAGGTGCAGGCACCAGTTTAGCAGGCCAAACCGTTGGTGATGGAGTAATTGTAGATAGTTCTAGATTTATGACAGAAATCTTAGAACTACAGGAGGAAGAACAGTGGGTAGATGTAGAGCCCGGGGTGATTTTAGAGACGTTAAATATGGAAGCTACCGCTCATAAACTACTATTTGCGCCAGATACAGATACTCTAAACAGCGGTACAATTGGTGGGATGATTGGAAATAATTCTTCAGGTATGTATTCAATCAAATACAAAACTACCCGTGAGCATATTTTGGAGATGGATGTGGTGTTAAGTGATGGGAGCACAGCCACCTTTAAGCCTCTTACAGAAGATGAATTAGAAGAAAAACTACAGTATGAGACGTTGGAGGGTGATATTTATCGAGGGATGCTGAAGTTGCTCCAAGAGCACAAAGATTTAATTCAAGAGAATTACCCTCATCAAAGTATTATTCGCAGAAATACAGGATATGCACTAGATAAACTGTGTGAGATGGCGCCCATTGAACCTAAAGGGCGGTCATTTAATCTTTGTGAGCTATTATGTGGAAGTGAAGGGACGTTAGCGTTAACAACTAGGGCACGATTAAATCTTGAACATGCCCCTTCTGAAAAAATAGTATTAGTTCCTCACTTCAATTCTCTAAATGATGCTATGCTCGCTACGATGGAAGCAGTGAGGATGAAACCAACGGCTGTAGAGTTAGTTGATGAGGCGATTTTAGATGCTACAAAAGGGAATCAGATCTATCATCTACATAGATTTTTTATTTCTGGCGAACCTAAATACGTTTTGATCATTCAATTTGATGGAGATAATGCAGGAATTCTTCAAAAGAAGATAGAACGACTAAAAGACCGACTTAGAGAAAAAAAATTGTGTTATTCCTATCCAATCATCAAAACAAAAGAGGATATAGAAAAGGTTTGGGAGTTAAGGCATGCTGGTATCGTCCATCTTTATAGAAAAGGCGCTTTTTATTCGCCAACTTTTTATGAGGATACGGCCGTTCGAGTAAATGATTTACCATCATATACAAGAGAAGTAAAAGAAATTTTTGCTAACTATAAGTTAGAAAGTATTATTTACGGTAATGCCAGTGTTGGAACCTTACATTTTCGCCCAGTGATAGATACTACCAACGACAAAGGGTTAGAAATCCTAAAAAAAACAGCTTCTGAAATGGCTGATTTAGTTAGAGCGTATAAAGGTTCTTTAACTGGTACACATGGGGATGGTAGAGTGAGATCTCCGTTTATTAAGCAAGCGATGGGTGAAGAACTGGTTGAGGTTTTAAAAGAAGTGAAGTACCTGTGGGATAAATTTGGAGTGTTTAATCCAGGTAAAATTGTTGATCCCGAGCCTGTGGAAAAAGATCTGCGCTTTTCTGCTAATTATGAACCTTATGACTTTAATACTGAATTTGCTTGGAGAAATGAAGGCGGAATTCGCGGGATGATAGATGGCTGTAATGGAGTAGGAGTATGTAGAAAACTAGCACAGAGTGGTGGAACTATGTGTCCATCCTACATGGCTACAAAAGATGAAAAAGATTCGCCACGAGGTAGGGCAAATATTTTTAGGCAAGTATTTGAAGGGGAGGATCCTGAGGCCTTTAATTCCTCTGATTTAAAAGAGGCGCTTGAGTTTTGTTTAAGTTGTAAAGCGTGTAAAAGTGAGTGTCCCTCTAATGTGGATATGGCTAAATTAAAAGCAGAGTTTGAATATGGTTGGCAACAAAAAAATAGGCTAAGTGATGAACATGTTTATTTCTCGAGAGCCTACAAAGCATATAAATACGCAATAAAATATCCTAGACTATCAAATTATATTGTTTCTAAAGAGTTGGGTAAAAGTATTTTAAATGTCTTTTTTGGAATAAGTAAAGCGAGAACATTACCGGCGCTTAGTTTAAAGCCTTTTAATGTGAAGGAGTACGAATTTCCAAAAACGCCTCAAAAAAAAGTCGCGTTAATTGTGGATATGTTCACTCAATATCATCATCCACAAATTGCGGACGCAGCGGTAAAGGTTTTTAATTTTTTAGGGTATGAAGTGTTAATCCCACATCTATTTGATACAGGAAGGATTGCAATTTCAAAAGGTAGATTAGATATCGCCAAAGAAAATGCCCAGCATATGCTAACAACTTTACAACCGCTTGTGGATCAAAAAATTCCTATTGTCGGCTTAGAACCTTCCGAATTACTAACCCTTAGAGACGAATTCTTAGATTTAGTTGATGAAGAAGCTCTTGAAAAGGCTACTGAAATTTCGAAATACTCGTTTTTATTTGAAGAATTTCTAATTCGGCACCCTGTTCCTACTCAGATACGTAACGGCGGTAAAGTTCTAGTGCATCAACATTGCCATTCAAAAGTATTATCCCCAAAAAATACGTTGCAACATATGCTCGAAAGGTGGGGATTTGATGTAGTTATGCTAGATGCAGGCTGTTGTGGAATGGCCGGTAGTTTTGGATATGAACATGATAAGTATGAATTATCCATGCAAATAGGTGAGGAACGATTATTCCCTTCTATTAAGTTGAACTTAAAAAATAACATCTGTGCTCCTGGTTTTTCTTGTAGGCATCAAATTTTTGACGGTACTAATAAACACGCGCTTCATCCAGCAGAACTAATTTCAGATCAAGTAATAAATATGTAATAGGTACTTTATGTTTCGATCCTATATTGCTTTTATAATCACCATAACAATTACCGCTACTGCAACGGCACAAATTGATTATAGTAGCGATATTCAACCCATTTTTAATGCAGAATGTACATCATGCCATGGCTCTAGTGGTGGGGTAAACTTAAGTTCTTACAGCGCTTTAATGAGTAGTAATGGTAATAATTATGGATCTAGTGTTGTAGTTGCTGGAGATCCTGAAAGCAGTGGATTAGTGGATAAAATCGAGGCTAATCCACAATTTGGGAATCGAATGCCAACGAATGGACCTTATTTAAGTACCGATGACATCAATACCATTCGTCAATGGATATCTGAAGGAGCAAATGAAGTACCCACATCTAATACCATTGACAAGCAACTTCCAAGTTCATTTCGTTTGATTGGTAATTACCCAAATCCGTTCAATCCTTCTACTAATATTGAGTTTGAAATGTCAGAACCAGCTCAATACACCATTTCAATTTACTCAATTCATGGGCAGTTATTGATGGAAGAAATTGGTTTTGCTAACTCTGGTGTAGCAAGCATTCCAATTGATATGCAATACAACCCATCTGGAGTTTACTTGTATCAGATATCAATTTTTGATAATGGTACAACTAAAGTAATTGGAACTGGTAGAATGACCCTAATTAAATAAATGAAAGGTTAGATTTTACGAATGGCAAAACTTTGATTTTCTGTCGGCTCCACTGTTAAATATATTATTTCCCAATTATATTGAACACAGAATTCATGTACTGCCTCAACTACCCCATATCTAAAGGTAGTAATCCAATTTCCGTGTACATAGTCGTGCCCCGCAATAATGCCACCTTGTTTCATTTTTGGGGCATATAATCTTAATTCGTCTCGTGTTGTTTCATAGGTATGATTTGTATCTATATAAATCCAATCAAAATAATTATCCTGAAAATCATACACAGCATCAGTTGACAGTTTTTTATGGATATGAACCTGTTCATGTTCAATCTGGTCTTTAAAATATGTTTTTACCTCTTCATACTTCCCATCATGAAAACGATCTGTTCCCCAAACATCAACAAGGTGAAAATTATCTGGTTTGTTTATGTTAAATATGGTTTTACTAAATTTTCCCTCGTCTACGCCAATTTCGGCCACATTCCCACCTACTCCCAATTTATGTAACAAAAGCTCTCGATTAAGAAAAAGGGAACAATTTTCCATATTTTCTTGCTTTAGGGGAATTTTTGGAATTTGACGTTCTCTTTTTTCGCGTCCAAGTTGTAAAGAATTAGCAATTCTTTTTACTAAAAGCTCTGCTTGCATACGTTGTTCTTGCACAGATAACGACGCAAAATTTAATGTGTCATGCATAGTATATACTGATTAGTTTTTAATTCTATCACATACAATGCAAGCATTATACCAATTAGTTAAGGGAGCTTTGCCGAGTAATCAAATGTTTGGCACTTTCTAAAGCAGCAGTTGTAATTTCAGCACCACTCATTAAGCTTGCTACTTCATAAATATGCTGTTCATCGGATAAGCGTACAATGTCAGTGGTGGTTCGCTGTTCAATTTCATTTTTTTGAACCTTGAAATGATGATGTGCCTTACTTGCTATTTGGGGTTGATGAGTAATTGCAATGATCTGACAATACTTGGATAGAGCACGCATAGCAATTCCAACTTTTTCGGAAACCTCACCACTAATACCAGTATCAATTTCATCAAACACCATCACAGGCAAGCTTTGTTCTTTGGCAAAAATGGTTTTTAGTGCTAGCATCACTCTACTAATTTCTCCACCAGAGGCAATTTTAGCTAAAGGTTTTGGAGCTTCTCCCTTGTTAGTTGAAATGAATAATCGTACGAAATCACAGCCAAATTCGGTACATTCCATGGTTTTATTGTTGATGGTAACCCATCCTTCTGGTTGTTCTAAAAATTCTACCGAAACCTTTAGATTGGCATGTGGAATACCTAATGCAGCTAATTCATGTTCTATTTTTGTGGAAAGCACCCGTCCAGCTTCAACCCGGGCATTGTGTAATTTTTGAGCAATAAGAGCAAGCTTTGTACTTTTTTCACCTACTAGGTGCTCAAATTTTTCAATTTCTAGATCGAAATTATCTGCGATCGAAAGCTCCTTCTTAATCTCCTGCAAGTAATTAACCATGGCCGGAATATCTCTTTGATATTTTTTCTGGAGCCTATTTAATTCGGCTTGTCTATATCGGAGTTCTTCTAACCGTTGAGGATTAAATTCGATGTTATTTCTATATCTTTCAGCAAAATGAACGGCTTCCTGAATGCTCACTCTAGCTTGATTTATTTCGGTGAGATAGGTCTCGAAATCTGGCTCTATTCGAGCAAGATCCTCCAGATTCAATTTTAAATGATTCAGTAATTGGATGATATTAATTTCATCGTGTTCTGCCATTTCTGAAATTGCGGCTGCTTTTTGATCTAAAATTTCAGCATTATCAAGTAAATTCATTTCAGAACGTAGTTCTTCTTCTTCTTCAATTGATAGCCTTGCTTGTTCTAATTCTTGTACTTGAAAGCGATAAAGTTCCGTTTTTTCTTGTAAAGTAGATTCCCTCTTTCGAAGTTGTATTAATTTGTTTTTTGTGGATTTCAACTCCGAAAACCCCACTTGATAGTCTTCTAATAGTGGTTGTATCTCATTAAAAGAATCGATTAATCCTCTGTGATTTTCTTCTTTAAGCAAAAATTGATGGTCGTGCTGCCCATGTAAATCAACCAATACATCACCCACAGCTTTGAGCGTACCAATATTTACAGGAGAGTCGTTGATGAATGCTCTACTTCCACTGTGAGTTATTTCTCTCCTAAGTATAAGATATTCCGTTGCTTCTAATTCATTATCTATCAAAAAAGCATGAATTTTCTTATTTGAACCCCATTCTAGGGTAGCTTCAGCAATGGCTTTATCTGTGCCATGGCGAATAATATCGGTATCTGCTCTTTCACCTAGAATCATGTTTAAAGCACCGATGATAATTGATTTTCCAGCACCTGTTTGTCCAGTTAATATATTTAATCCATTCCCAAACTGAACTTCTAGTTCCTCAATTAATGCAAAATTTTTGATGTATAGACTTTTTATCATAGCTGAATGATAAGTCTAAAAAAGGAAAGGGTAAATGTACTTTTTTGAGCTTCTATATTGAAATATTAAAAATACTATTTCTGGAGAATTGGAAGCATGTGACTAAGTCATCAAACTTAAAGGATACATTTTCAGTTACACTTGTACATCAATCAGAAGCAAAGTCTGTATAAACTGCCTATCTTTACAGTATGAATTTACCAATAGAGAAAAAAACTACCATTTACGAATTTAAAGTACCTGATGGCCAACAAGAGATGATTCGGCTTGATGTATATATAACTAGTTTCGTAGAAAATGCTACTCGTAACAAAGTACAGGAAGCGATAAAGGCTGGGTATGTAACAGTAAACGGGAAGAAAGAGAAATCTAGTTATAAACTCTTACCAGGTGATGATATATTTATAGAGCTTCCCAAAGCACCTCCTCCCGAAGCTAAGGCCGAAGAAATAGAACTAAATATTAGATTCGAAGACGATGATCTTATCGTAGTAAATAAACCTGCTGGAATGGTGGTTCATCCTGCTTTTGGTAATTGGTCGGGCACTCTTGTAAACGGACTTATGCATCATGTTGATGAGTTGGGAAACAGCGATAATGAACTTCGACCAGGCATTGTACATCGATTAGATAAAGATACTTCTGGTTTATTAGTTGTGGCTAAGAACGATGAGGCACTAGCTAAACTATCAGCTAAATTTGCAAAAAAAGACGTAGAACGAAGGTATTGGGCTATAATATGGGGAACACCACCAGAAGAAGGAACCATCGAAGCGGATATTGGAAGATCTAAACATGATAGAAAACTAATGACGGTGCTGCCCGAAGGACGGGGAAAAAAAGCCATCACTCATTATAAAGTGCTCGAGTATTTTGATTATTTAAGCTTAGTTGAAGTTACCTTAGAGACAGGAAGAACTCATCAAATTCGGGTTCACTTTAATAGTTTAGGCCATAATGTATTTGGAGATGCCACTTACGGTGGTACTTCGGTTCGATTTGGCCCCAATACTGGGATGCGAAAAGTAATGTTCCATAAACTTTTAACTGGACTTGGCAGGCAGGCTTTACATGCTAAAACTCTAGGTTTTGAGCATCCATCAACGGGCGAACTCGTTAGTTTTGATTCTGATCTTCCAGAAGATTTTAAGCATGTACTTGAAACGCTTAGAGTACATTGTAAAGATGCGGATTAGTGTTGTAATGAACTTTACTTAGGCATTAATTGGTTTTTTATTCAAAAAAAACTCGGCGTAATAAACAAACCGAGTTTTGAAATACGTAACATCAAAAGGGATTAATCTCTTTTATAGTAGGTTACAATACTAGCTTTTTCAATAGTATTATTCCATAAATAATAGCCTACTACAGCTGCATTTGTATCTTTATCCAATCCAAGCTTGTCTGTTTTTAATGCATATACGGTGATAATATATTGATGCCATCCGTGACCTTCTGGCGGGCAAGGACCACCAAATCCTTTCATTCCATAATCTGTAACACTTTGTATTGCTCCTTCAGGCATTAAATTTAATTCAATATTTCCTGCACCTGTTGCTAATTCTAATGTGGTGGATGGAATATCAAAAGCTAACCAATGCCACCATCCGCTTCCAGTAGGGGCATCTGGATCATACATGGTAATTGCAAAACTTTTTGTTCCTTCTGGAGCATTTTCCCAAGAAAGATGAGGCGATTGATTATTTCCTGTACACCCGAACCCATTAAACTCTTCATTAAGTGTAGCAATTCCTCCAATATCATTACTAGACAGAGTAAATGTATTTTGTGCCATTAAAGTTGTTGGTATGCTAAGTACCATTATTAAGAATAAATTTTTCATAATCTTTATTTGGTTAAATTTAATGAACCAAGGTAAATAGCATTAGAATCACGAATGTATATCGGTTAGTTCAAAAAGTGTTTCTAAAAGTTCATTATGATTGATATTGCTTGGGGGTTACGCCAAATTTGTTTCTAAATGCTTGGATGAAACTTGAAAGTGTATCATAGCCTATTTCATGATAAATATCTGAAGGGCGTTTAGATTTATTAATTAAAAGATGGGCGGCATGGTCTAATCGCTGATCTCGAAACCATGTACTAGGCGCGCAATTATACTGCTTTTCAAATTCTCTTTTAAAAGTAGAAATACTAGTATTGGTTAGAAAAGCTAGTTCTTTTAGGGTTAGTCGATTTAGTTTATTCGACTCTATCGTTGAAAGAAAATTCTTGGAGTGATCGTTGTTTTTTATGGTAAGAGCATGCAAAAAGTCGGTTCCATTTTTACTCACCAAATAGAGCATGAGTTCCTCAAGCTTAATGTTCAATAACTCTTGTTTGTATTGTGTCGAGTATTTCGAAATATCGTAAATACTCTTTACAAAATTTGAGGAGAAATCATCGTATGTAAAACAATATGAAGAGTACACTGGATGTGAACTGTTTGTATTAAGCTTATATTTTTGTATAAATTCTGAAATAATTTTATCCGTGAAGAAAACTAAGATGCTATTATAATACTTCATTTTTTCTGAGAGTTTTTCAGTCATCAAGCAATGCCCAGAACTCATCAACAAAAAGTTGTTATTATCAATAGAATACGAGGAATTATCAGAATAAAGCTCTTTTATACCCTCTTGTAAGAAACTGAATGTATTTGAAGTAAGTAAAATTTGTTGCTTAGAAATCTCCCTTCTACTTTCATAATTATATACAATAATTGGACCTGATGAATCCAGGTTAAGTGCATCTGGGAGATTAATGGTGTTCATTTATAGGATATTTATCTAAGCTATGTAAGAAATAATGTAAACTTTTGAATGGAAATCTGTTACGGATAATTTAACAATTAGAATGAGTTTATATTTCGTAAATAACATGGGTACTATCTTTTCTTTGCAACAATAACATCCCGTTTAATGGCGCTATCCACTCGGTGTTCAAATTGATCAAACGGTGGCTCTGTACATAGTTCAAATCCTTCATTTAAAAATATATCCCCAAATTTTTTTCTGTTGATAAGATTTGAGTTCCAAGCTAATACAATCGTGCCTCCTTTTTTTAGTACTTTTTTCCATTCAGGAAGGCATTCGCTAACTAAATGAAAAGGGTTTCTAGTGGGGCTACTATACATTTTCCCCGCTTTATTGCCGTGTTTAATACCATAAGGTAAATCACCAACTATTACATTAAAACGCTCTTTTTTGAAATAGTTATGTGCCTCTTTGGAAGAACCATGCACCATGCCCAATATTCTTCTTAACGATTCATTTTTGTATTCGTCTTTTGATTTGGCATATACAAATTCGGTGATTTGTGCGGGCTTATGTTCCTCATTTTTAAAAATTACTCTCGCCGATCGAGCATGCTTGAAGCGTTCTTGTTCTAAGAATTTTTTAAAGAAAGTTTGTCCGTCTTGTACTGCTTGCTCCTCGGTTTCTATTCCATAAGCATGATAACCAAAAGTGGTTGCCTCAAATAAGGTTGTTCCTTTTCCAGCAACAGGATCAAGGAGCTCTAATGGAGCATTAGAATCGAAATTAGAATAATGAACGGCTACATTTATCATCATTCTTGTAAATAATTCATTCGTTTTCCCTTTGTACTTGAGCAAAGAACTTATTTTTGGGTCGACATACTGTTGGGGGGGTATTTTTAGAGGATGCAGGCTATGTTCCACTTCAGAAAAAAGAGCAAATACAAAAGAAAGTTGAGATATAATCTGTAGATCATGAGTTGTTAATTTGGTGGATGCGATAAATGAAATATATCGGATGCCAGCCAAATCTATACATTTTATGTGTTCGAGGGCAGCATCCATGCTTCTACTCGCGATGCTTAACTCTGCTAAAGCGAGTTTCTCCGCATTTTGATAATACACCCAATTATGCCCGGGATACTGAAGTATGAGATAATGCATGAATTTTATTGATAATCTTTAATGATTCTATGGTAGTAATATTATTCTAAAAAGAATACTAAATGTAACAGCTTATATACTCTATCCGAATTAAATAGATGATGCATTCACTTAATTAAGATCAAAAATTAAAAATTTGTTTTTCGCGGAATGATAAATACTCTATGAGAATGTGTAGTAAGAATCAGCGTATCTTAGTTTAGTGAAAAAAATAATGAGACTATGCACCAAAAAGATATAAAGATTACAGTAGATTTAGATACAAATCACATTCCTACAAACATTCGCTGGCAGGCAGATGACATGACCCAGAAACATGTGGCAGACTGTAGGGCTATGCTTCTTTCACTATGGGACGCTAAAAATAAAGATACCTTAAAGCTTGATCTTTGGACCAAAGAAATGACGGTTGATGAGATGAAAATATTTTTTCATCAAACACTTGTAACTATGGCCGATACACTCGAAAATTCTATCAACGATGAACGAATTTCTGGTGATATGCGCGACTTTTGCGACTATTTTGCAGAAAAGATGGAGATTAAAGCCTAATCTACTTAGATGGGTAATGGTTGGGTACGTATTCTAGTTGAATAAAATGCTTCCAAAAGTTACAGCGCTTTCACGTTCTTTTTCGTCCCAAATATCATAGTTTATAATCTCACCTTCCATATTATTACAAGCTGTGAGAAAAGTTAAAAGAGGGGAAAACCCACAAATACGATATTTATCATAATTCTCTTTCATCATATATAACAAATGTTTTGGGTTACCAGAAGCTCCTGCTTGCATAAATAAGTTATCATTTGCTTTAACCTCTGTAAGCATTGAAGTCGCTGGGGTTTCATCTCCAAATTTTTTCCCAAAATGTGACAGATCTCCACTAATAAGAAAAAAGGCTTCTGGATCATCCATATAATTTTCTTCTAAAAAAGCAGCAAAAGTTTCCATTTGTGCTTGTTTAAGGGAAGTGTCTGAATATAGAAGTTCATCTAACCCACGAATTAAAATTGGTATGATCTCAAAATCATGTTTCCAAATATGATTCAAGAATAGTAGATGTAATTCTATGCTATGTTCTACTCTATGCGCTCTATCCTTAAAGCTAACTCCTATTTGATTCCATTTCTTTGGAGAAAGCATTCGTCTAAAATTTTTGTATGAATTAATGCTCCCATTAGGTAGTTGAAATGTTTTTTCTGATACAATAAAGGGATGATTTTCATACAGTGAATGATACATTCCCGAATAATGAGAAGTAGCTAATATGAAAACCTTTTTAGGTTTCAAATGTTTAATCGCAGAAAAAGAGGAGATGTAACTTGTTAGCCCAACTCGGGGATCGATATGTGGAGCAAATAAAGCACGGGCATATTGTAGTTTTTTTTCTTTTTGCTTAGCAAATGCCTTGTTTAAATATTCAATTAACTTATTGGGATTATTAGGAAAGGAAACTCCAGCTGTATTTGATATATGATATTTTGACTGTTCGTAATCCTCCTCTATTTTTTTAGATGCTTTTTTGAAAAAAGAAGAATCAAGAATAATGTTTTCATCTAAATATCTAACATAATTTAAGAGATCATTTTTAGAAACTTCGCCACTACTTAATTTAATCAAATCATTGATACTTCGTTTTCCATCAAGCAGGGACAGGATAGAATTCGAATCTGATGGTAGAGTGAAGTTTTCAGTGGTATAATTTAGGGAATCATAAAAGAAAATATGGTCTTCCCCATCTTGTTGAATCGATACAGTTTGTAAGTCTGGTCTTAAAGGGGGGATTGGAGCACTAAAGGAATTAAATAAGTTCTCTTTTGTATCGTTAAAAAAAGTCATGTTTTCTCTATCTCTGGACTCTCATTCAATTTAATAAACTATTTTAAATATCTAACTTTAATTTCAATTATACCGTTAGGCTTCTCTCATTTTTTTACACGCGCAGTTTTTGCCATAATGTACGCAAAGTGGATGGTCTGGTGCTTTTGAAATACGGGCTTTACATGCATTTCTTCCATGATGGATTAATAAATGGGATAAATCAGCCCAGTTTTCACGAGGAAACAAAGCCATTAGATCACGTTCTATTTTATCGGTATTATTTTTTTCTCGGGTAAATCCAAAGCGGTTAGAAATACGTTTTACATGAGTGTCTACTACAACCCCTTCGTTTATGCCAAATGCATTTCCTAATACAACATTTGCGGTTTTTCTAGCTGCTCCACGAAGTGAAAGTAGTTCAGGCATAGTGTTCGGTACTTTGCCACCAAATTCTTCGACTAAACGCTTCGAAGTTTCTTTAATGGACTTAGCTTTATTTCTGAAAAAACCGGTTGTTCGCACAAGTTCTTCTAGTTCCTCCAAAGGAGCTTCTGCCATCAATTCTGGAGTAGGGTAGGTCTCGAATAATGCAGGGGTAACCAAATTAACTCTTACATCGGTGCATTGAGCTGAAAGAATGGTAGCAATTAATAATTCAAATGCATTTCTATGGCTTAGTTCGCAATGCGGATTAGGATAATGCTGATAGAGCTCGTTTAGTATGTTTTGAGCTCTTTCTTTTTGTTGCTTTGATTTGCGAGGAAGTTTCATTGATACACATTACATTTATTGAACTAAATGTAAAGATATGGTAAAAATGAGACTCGAATTCGGAGGTATCGAGCTTATACTATTGGATGATCCATACGCATAAACTGAAGGTATGTATAATGTAATGTTACCAC
>JAYPYN010000015.1:1485-4777 GCA_038154605.1 Balneolaceae bacterium | reverse complement strand
TGTAATGTTTCCACCCTCCCTAATAAGAGGCATGCCGATTTTCCAACCCTCTATAAGTCTATTAAGAGTGAATGAAACAGTATTTGAACTCGCATCAAATTGAGTGCCATTAAGTAAGGTCCCCCTATAATCAACAAATACAGTATTGCATAAATTTGGTTGATCCCCATCCCCTGGATCTTGTATTGTATAGCGTATTCCGGAAGGGTGTTCTTGTGCCTGTATACCTTCGGAATTTAAGTAAGCATCAATGGTAGCAATATCTTCAGCAAGTTGCGTCTGATCTACATTTAAATTTACGCTGCTTTCACAACCTGTATCATTTTTACAAGCATTAAGTGCCAGTATAATGAGCAATGATCCAAAAAAAATATTCTTCATAATGTGTGTTATAAAAAAAGCCTTACATATGTAAAGCTTTTTGTTAAAAAAGTAAGATAGTAAACCGCCAACTATTCTTAAAGTGAGGTTTGGTAGGTTATCAATCTAAACATGCATTTTATTTCTAAACATCGTTTAGAGCTTCATTCAAGGCTTGCAAACTTTTCTTAGCATCCCCAAAAAACATTTGGTTTTTATCCGCATAGAATAGAGGATTATCTATTCCAGCATATCCAACACTTAATGAGCGTTTGAAAACTACGGTACGTTTTGCATCTTCTACATCAAGGATCGGCATACCATAAATAGGACTTCCAGGATCGCTTTTCGATAATGGATTTACTACATCATTCGCTCCAATAATTAACACCACATCGGTTGAAGAAAACTCAGGATTTATTTCATCCATATCTTTTAGCAAATCGTAGGGGACATCTGCTTCTGCAAGTAAAACATTCATGTGCCCTGGCATTCTCCCTGCTACAGGGTGTATCCCATATTTAACTTGAACACCACGCGATTCTAATTTTGTAGCAACTTCCTTAACAATATGCTGTGCTTGAGCAACAGCTAAACCATAGCCAGGTACAATAACAACTTTGGATGCATAGGCTATTTGTATGGCAAGATCATCTGCAGAAGTTTCACGAACGGTTTTATTTCCATCGGTTTGAGTTCCTCCAGATGTGCTTTCTGCTCCAAAACTTCCAAAGATAACATTTGCTAGTGAGCGGTTCATGGCTACACACATAATATTTGTTAGAATAAGCCCAGCAGCACCAACCAATGCTCCAGATACAATCAGGAGATTATTTCCGAGTACAAAACCTGCCATGGAAGCGGCTATTCCTGAATAGGAATTTAGTAATGATATAACTACCGGCATATCCGCTCCACCAATGGGTATCACAGAGGTAATTCCAATCAATAAAGCCACTCCAAGAATTATCCAAAAAATTGTAGAGTTTGATGGATCAAAAGAGAAAAATCCAATCAATACTAACACTGCAATCATCGATCCGATATTGATAATATTAAGACCGGGGAAGGAAATAGAGTTGCCAGAAATAAATCCTTTCAACTTACCAAAAGCAATAAAGCTACCAGTAAAGGTGAGTGCGCCAATAAAAATACTTAATCCAATAGTTACTAACCCTGAACCATCTATAGTGGTTACATCTGGTGTTCTCGCAAATTCTCCCCAAGCAACAAGTGTGGAAGCTCCACCTCCAAATCCATTAAAAACGGCTACTAGCTCTGGCATGGATGTCATAGCCACTTTTTTAGCCAGAATCGCGCCAGTCAGACCTCCAACTACAACTCCAATAATGATGAACTCAAAATTGATGATTTCTTGATCAAACAAGGTCACTATCACCCCAATAAGCATTCCTGCAGAAGCTAGCTGATTTCCTCGTCTAGCAGTTTGTGGGGAATTCAATAACTTTAATCCTCGGATAAAAAATGCTGTAGCAACTAAATACAACAACTGTATGGCATCTGGCAACCATGTATGTACAAATTCTGGAAGAAACTGGCTCATTGGTCATCCCCCTTCTTTTTGAACATTTCGAGCATACGATCGGTAACCATAAACCCACCTACTACATTTATTGTGGCAAATATGATGGCAGCTAAGCCTAGATATTTCCCTAGTTCACCACCCGAACTCCCAGCTACAATTAAAGCACCAACAATGGTGATACCAGAAATTGCGTTTGCACCGCTCATTAATGGCGTATGAAGTGTTGGTGGAACTTTTGAAATAAGCTCGAATCCAATGAAACAAGCCAGAACGAAAATAAATAATGAAAAAATTAAAACAGACATAATTAATTTGATTTTAGTAATGGAGATATCACCTCTCCTTGATGGGTGATGGTGGTATTGAGCAGAATCTCATCTTCGAAATTAAACACTGCTTCGCCTTCTTTAATTAATAAATTTAGAAGCGCATGCATATTTTTTGCATATAATAAACTTGCATGATTTGCTAGCTGGCTAGGCAAATTAATAGGACCTATTATTTTAACTTGGTTGTGAACCGTAGTTTCACCAGCGGTAGTTAATTCGCAATTTCCACCATTTTCTGCAGCTAAGTCAACGATCACTGATCCTGGTTTCATATCATGTACCATCTCTTTAGTAATCAATAAAGGAGCAGGCTTTCCTGGAATTAGGGCGGTGGTAATTACAATATCCGATTTCTTTACATGGTCGTGGATAACTTGCTTCTGCTTCTCTTGACTATCTTTTGATAATTCTTTGGCATACCCTCCTTTTGTTTCCGTGTTTTCTTCCTCTAAAGGTACTTCAACAAATTTTGCACCGAGCGATTCCACTTGTTCTTTAACCGCAGGACGCACATCGTAAGCTTCTACAACGGCTCCCAGCTTTCTACAGGTAGCAATTGCTTGCAAACCTGCTACGCCGGCTCCTAAAATAAGTGCTTTTGATGGTGGAATGGTGCCCGCAGCAGTCATCATCATAGGAAAATATTTATCCAAATTGTTGGCTGCAATTAAAGAAGCTTTATATCCAGCAATGGAACTCATAGAAGAAAGAGCATCCATATTTTGAGCTCTGGAGATTCTAGGAATTGCATCCATCCCCATTCCTGTAATTCCCTTTGATGTTAGCTGGTCAACAAGCTCGCCATTTTGAAGCGCCCACATAAAACAAATCAATACTGTGTTCTTTTTCATCAGATTGATCTCAGTTTTTGATGGCGTTTGTACGGCTAAAATGATGTCGGCCTTAGTTAAAAGTTCTTTTCTATCATTTTCGATTTCTGCACCAGATTCAACATACTGGCTATCTAAAAAATTTGATGCAAGACCTGCATCTTTTTCAACGCGAACGGTTAATCCGGTTTTGATTAGTTTTGCCGCAATTTCGGGAGAAATGGACA
>JAYPYN010000015.1:0-1475 GCA_038154605.1 Balneolaceae bacterium | reverse complement strand
CTCTGTGTTCAAATTTTTCCGATTCTTTAAGGATTGCTACAATCAAGATTTTCCTCCAACTTTAGTTTAACAGAACTTAACGAAATAGATACTCTACACAAACAAAACTGGGAGCGCTTTTTGTAAAAACTAATCCAACTTTAGCTAAAATTTCTATTCCCTGATGCATTATTTTGAGCGTAATTACATTTTAAACGATATTTTTTGATGTTTAATTTTTATTTGAGAGTTTAAACATCACCCTGTTAACTGTGATTATTGTTAAAGAATTCATTAATAAAGAATGTGTGATGGCCCTTTAAGATTTAATGTATGTGGATATTATTTTGAATCTAAGCCAAGCGTAAAAAAAGGGTGATAAAAACTATGCGAAGTTTTCACAAAATTTATGTTGCATTGTGTATTTTTAACTAAATTTTTTTTGGTAATTATTTATGAACGATATCGCAAACACAACATTTAAAGTAGTAATAATTGGTAGTGGTCCAGCAGGATTAACGGCTGCACTATATGCTGCAAGAGCTGATCTTAATCCTATTGTATTTGAAGGTCCAGAGCCAGGTGGACAATTAATGACTACCACAGATGTTGAAAATTTCCCGGGATATCCAAATGGTGTTATGGGGCCACAAATGATGCAGGATTTCCGGGAACAGGCTTCTAAATTTGGTGCAGATTTACGTTATGGATATGTTACAGACATTGAATTTAGTGAACAGCCATATAAATTAACCATAGACGAAAACACCACGATCTATGCACAAACAATCATCATATCAACAGGTGCTAGTGCTATGTGGTTAGGTTTAGAAAGTGAAACCAAATTAAGAGGGCGTGGGGTATCGGCTTGTGCTACCTGTGATGGTGCATTTTTTAGAAACCAACATGTAGTTATTGTTGGTGGTGGAGATACAGCTATGGAAGAAGCAACGTTTCTAACAAAATTCGCAAGTAAAGTCACCGTTGTTCATCGCCGCGACGAATTAAGAGCTTCTAAAGCTATGCAAGCTAGAGCATTTGCAAATGAGAAAATTGAATTCCTTTGGGACAGTGAAATAGATGAAATATTAGGTGATCAAGTAGTAGAAGGGGTGCGCATCAAACATAGAAATACGGGAGATATTACTGTTTTAGAAGATGTAACGGGTGTATTTATAGCTATTGGGCACAAACCAAATACCGATTTGTTTAAAGAAGTACTTACCATGGATGATGTGGGGTATATTCAAACAAAGGGGCAATCTACAAAAACGGATTTACCAGGTATTTTTGCTTGTGGTGATGCAATGGATTCTTTCTACAGGCAAGCTGTAACAGCTGCTGGTACGGGTTGTAAAGCCGCCTTAGATGCAGAGCATTATTTGGGTAATCAAATCGATCAGTAAGCATTTACTGAAAGTCATCATAAGTATTAATTGCTAGTTATTTTAAGACTTTTAACTGAACAAAATAATGGGATTAAATCACAGATAAAG
>JAYPYN010000014.1:0-23239 GCA_038154605.1 Balneolaceae bacterium | reverse complement strand
AATCAACAACATAAATGTCGAAAAGATAATCAACGATGTGAAATCTATAACAGGATTAAGTATAGATGTAAGTCCTAAAAATAGGGCGCAAATATTATTAGAACTTGGTCAGATAAAAAGTGCAATAAACATAATTAGAGAAGAAATGGATATGTCTATGGAAGAAGCCAAGGATTATTTAGGGGTTTGATTTAGAATTATAGCAAAAGTGATGATGAATCAAGACTGTTTTAGAAAAATATTCTTAAAAAACTTATGTTTAATAACGTATAAAAATATTTCGTTGATCTGTAGTTCTGAGTTATAATTTTATGTTCAAATCTATAGAAAAAATTTTGTTTGAATGTCTCCATTAACAATTTCACCCTTAATTTTTAAAATTAGAACTTATCCAAAACATTAACATTGGAAAAAAATATTTATTTTAACTACCAACCATAAACTATAGTTTTAATTTTTCTGAAACGTAAAAATAAACAAAATGAATATGTAGGCATGTGGTGGGCATTCAATAGCCATATTCATACCATAGTTTCTTCACAAATCTTATCTTTTAAACGAGTTGATAGTGAACGTGTACAAATTAGTACCCCAGATAATGATTTTCTAGAAATAGATGTAATTAAAGCCCCCAAAAGTGGACCTGTTGTTGCACTTTTTCATGGATTAGAAGGTAATACAGACCGTTTTTACATTAGAAATCTTATGTATGAGCTTAAAAGCTCAGGATATTCTGTTGTAGCTATGAATTTCAGAAGTTGTGGATCAAAAATGAATATTCAAAAACGATTATATCATTCTGGGGAAACTCATGATTATGAAACTCTATTTAAGTGGATTTCTAATACATTTAAACATATTCCAATTTATGCTGTTGGTTTTTCCCTTGGGGCAAATGCCTTAATCAAATCATTAGCAGAATTGGGGGAGTCTCATCCAGTGTGTAAAGCTGTAGCAGTATCGCCACCTTATGATTTGAAGCTAGGATCCTTGAATCTAAATAAGGGATTTAATAAAATTTATCAATACAAATTCTTACGTAGCTTAGTGCTTAAATTAGAACTAAAAAGAACTGAATACCCCGAAATCCCAGAATTTAGGGGATCAAATCTTTATGAATTTGATGACCAAATTACCGCACCAATTCATGGTTTCAATAGCGCAAATCATTATTACGAAACTTGCTCATCAAAGAAATTTCTTGGAGAAATAAAGACTCCGCTATTAATTATACATAGTGAAGAGGATACACTAACTCCTCTTAGGTTTGCTCCATTTAAAAAAATCCAAAATAATCAATATATACAAACTATCTTTACTAAATCTGGTGGGCATGTTGGTTTTATTACTGAACCAAGAAACTGGCTAGAGAGAACAATTATAACGTGGTTAAACTAATTCTAACCTTTAATATTTTCATCTTGCTATTTTTCAAAGCATTCTAAACGATAAAAATACCGAATACTTAAAACCCTAAAAACATTTCTAGTAGATATAAAGAAATTCAAAGATTGTTTTAGTCATTTTTGGATAGATTATTCCATACATAAGATAGAAAGGGTAGCAAAACTAAGTATAAAACCCAATCTTGAACATTGTACCGCCATGTTCATTTGATTGCTGTGTGATAGAAGCGTCTAATTTTTGTGATAACGTTTTAATTATTACGGAACCCAATGATTCTTCACTAATTCCATCTAGCAAATTACCGATCCCCTTCCCATTATCAGAAATTTCAATTAGCACAAAGTTATTTTCTTCTTTTGTTGCGGTAATGCTAATCTTACCTCGATTCATATGGTCAAATGCATCTCTATACATATGTACCAATATCTCATTAACAATTAACCCTATAGTTAGAGAAATACCCGCTTTTAATGATATTTTAGAAACATCCACCATATAACCAATTTCTTTTTCCTCTTGATGAAAGATCTCAGTTACAAATGAAATTATTCTATTTAAGTAAGATCCTAAATCGAGATACTCAAATTCATCTTGATTATAAAGTACATGATGAGCATGGGCTATCGTTTCTATTCTGCTTCCAGTTGCTTTCATCACAAACTGTGCATGTTCATCGTTAATATCTTCAAGCTCTAGTTGTATTAGGGCATTTATGGTGCCTAAATTTCACTTCATGCTTTGATGAACTTCTTTTAAACGTTTTTCTTTTTGTTGAACGCTTTTTTTTAGCTCGTCGACTTCTCTTACTTTTTCGATCGAAAGTGCCATATGACTTGCTAAAGTCTCAAATATTGGGATCTCAGTATCGCTAAAATCTTGCTGACCAATTTTATTTAAAACTTGTATTACCCCAATAGCTTCCCCTTTAGAGTCGATAAGGGGAACGCATATTATATTTCGAGTTTGAAAATCGGAACTTAGTTCTTCCCAAAAAAAAGATTCATTTTTGGGGGCGTTTGAGAGATACGATTTCTTATTAGAAAGTACCCATCCTGCAATTCCTTTGTTTTTAGGAATAATCATTCCTACGATTTTGTCTTTTATGGGGCCTGTAGGAATACTAACATGTAATTCACCCGAAACTTCATCTACCAGCATTAAAGAGCTTGCTTCCGCTCCCATTAGTTGACTTGCGGAGTTCATACATTTTAAAAGTAATGTTTTGAGCTCCATGGTACGGTTAATACCATCAATGGCGTGCAATAACAATTGCATATGTTTGAAATTTTCAACCATAATTAAACCTAATTTTTAACCCAATTAATTGTCAAAAAATAACAAAAAAATTATGTCACGATCTACATACTGAATAAATTTCAATTTTTACTTTTTTTCAAGTAATCCAATAATACAGTATGTAGAATTCCACCATTTCTGTAGTAATCTACTTCAACAGGAGTATCAATTCTACATTGTGTGATAAATTCGGTAACTGTACCGTCTGCCTTAGTGGCTGTAACTTTAATCTCACCTCGAGCCTGGACATCATTATCCACATGAATATCAAAAACCTCAGTTCCATCTAGCCCGAGTGCATCTGCACTATCTCCATCTTTAAATTGAAGAGGAAGCACACCCATTTGGATAAGATTTGAACGGTGAATTCTTTCATAAGAAACGGCGATCACACATTTCACACCTAGTAAATTTGTGCCTTTGGCTGCCCAATCTCTAGAAGAACCTGTTCCATACTGTTTACCCGCTAAGGCAACTAATGGTGTACCACTTTCTTTGTATTTTAAAGAGGCATCAAAAATAGTCATTACTTCCCCCGTTGGGTGATATTTTGTAAATCCACCTTCTGTACCTGGAGCTAATTGATTTTTAAATCGAACATTTGCAAATGTTCCGCGAGTCATGATTCTATCATTTCCTCTTCGAGATCCATAAGAGTTGAAATCTTTTTTCTCCACGCCATTTTCTTTAAGAAATAATCCAGCCGGGGCATCCTCTTTGATATTTCCAGCAGGGGAAATATGATCTGTGGTGATGGAGTCACCTACTTTTACTAAGGTTTTTGCACCTTTTATGGGCTGAATTGCTGAAGCTTCTTCTTTCATATTCATAAAGAAAGGAGGTTCTTGTATATAGGTTGATTTTTCATCCCATGCGAACAAATCTCCCCCCTTTACGGGAATTTCGTCCCATGCCGGAGAATCAAAAACATCATCATACATGCTATTGAAAAGATCTGGACGAATTGCATTATCTAATTCAGCAGCAATTTCTTCTGTAGTTGGCCAAATATCTTTTAAATACACATCATTTCCATCTTTATCTGTACCTAATGGATCGGAAGACAAGTCGATATCTACCGTGCCAGCGAGTGCATATGCCACTACTAAAGGTGGAGATGCAAGAAAATTAGCCTTTACCCATGGGTGAATTCTTCCTTCAAAATTTCTATTTCCAGAAAGTACACCTGCCGCGATTAAATCCCCTTCTTTAATAGCAGTTTCCACAGGTTCTGGAAGCGGACCTGAATTACCAATACATGTTGTACACCCATACCCTACCAAATTAAATCCAAGTTTGTCCATATATTCTGTGAGTCCAGCTTCATTTAGATATTCAGTAACAACCCTAGAGCCAGGTGCTAAAGATGTTTTTACATAAGGTGGTACAGTAAGTCCTTTTTCTACCGCTTTTTTAGCGACTATCCCAGCGCCTAACATTACACTTGGGTTTGAAGTGTTTGTACAAGAAGTGATTGCAGCGATAACAACATCGCCATGTGTCATTTCTAACTCTGTTCCATTTTTATAAAGTCCTTTGCTAGCCAATCTTTCTTCATTCAAATTGAAGCCCATTGTTGGATTATCACTTGTTAATGAAGAGGCAAACGTAGATTTCATATTTTTTAATACAATCCGGTCATGTGGCAATTTTGGACCAGCTAATGAAGTTTCAACGGTGCTTAGATCGAGATGTAGTGTTGATGTAAATCTAGGATCTGGGGTTTCGTCTGTTCTGTAGAGTCCTTGAACTTTGCAGTAATTTTCAACCAGTTTAACAAGATTTTCGTCACGCCCTGTTCTGCTCATATATCGTAATGATTCTGCATCGATTGGGAAGAAACCCATAGTAGCTCCATATTCAGGAGCCATGTTAGCAATAGTTGCACGGTCGGGTAAACTCATATTACTAATTCCATCCCCATAAAATTCAACAAACTTACCTACCACATTATGTTGGCGAAGCATTTGGGTTACTGTAAGTGTTAAATCTGTTGCGGTAACACCTTCTTTAAGTGCGCCCGTTAATTTCATGCCAACAACATCGGGTACTAACATAGAAATAGCTTGCCCCAACATTGCTGCTTCGGCTTCAATACCGCCTACACCCCAACCTAGAATCCCGAGTCCGTTAATCATTGTTGTATGAGAATCGGTTCCCACTAACGTATCAGGATAAGCCGTTTCTGTTCCGTCATCTTCCATTTTTTTGAATACACCACGAGCTAAATATTCCAAGTTTACCTGATGTACAATTCCTCGACCGGGAGGCACCACTCGGAAATTATCAAAAGCTTCTTTTCCCCATTTTAGGAACTGATAGCGCTCGTTATTACGCTCCATTTCTTTTTCCACATTGAAGAATAATGCGGCTTCGCTCCCAAACATATCTACTTGTACAGAGTGATCGATCACCAAATCAACTGGAACCCGTGGATTAATATCATTTGGGTTGCCTCCCATTCTTTTCATTGCAGACCGCAGAGCAGCTAAATCAACTACAGCGGGAACACCCGTAAAATCTTGCAAAACCACTCTTGATGGATTAAATGGGATTTCACCTTGAGGGTTTTTTGCATCATAATTAGCCAGAGCGTCAATATCTTTTTTTGTTACAACGTAATCGTCATAATTTCGAAGCACAGCTTCTAGTAAAATCTTTATAGAAAAAGGAAGTTTATCGATATTGGCATATCCCATTTCTTTCAATTTATTTAGGCTATATAAATAGGCAGTACCTGATCCAGTTTCAAATGAAGTACGTGTATTTTTAAATGCTTCGCTCATAGACTCGCTTAATTATAATTTATTTTAAAAGTAAAAATACAAATTCTAAGAAGTATTTTCTTGGTCATTATTAATGAATATTAATGAAGAATATTGAGGTTTTTAAAAACCGAAAGCAATAGTTTAAGACCTCTTGCTCCTTCACTTTTCAGCATTAAACGTGTGCCGTATTTAGAAATTAATAACATTACACTATTTATGGTAAAGTTCTTTACGGTGTATTAAGTTGCTTTAGAAGATTTTTAATTTTTTACTATTAATTAGGTATTAAATATTCTATTCCTTTTTTATTTCTAGATGTTGATAACCTCAATTTTTTGCCGTAATTTTGTGGTCTTTCCAAAAAAGTCAAAAAAACACATAATCGTGGATACTTTAAGTTTTAAAACATTTTCAGCTAAACCCAGTGATATTGAAAAAAAATGGGTATTAGTTGACGCAGAAGACGTACCTCTTGGGCGTTTGAGTACTGTTGTAGCATCTATCTTAAGGGGCAAAAACAAGCCTATATTCACTCCACATATGGATACTGGTGATAACGTGATTGTTATCAATGCAGAGAAAGTAATGTTAACTGGGAAAAAAATGACGGATAAAATGTACTTCCGCCATACGTTTTATCCCGGTGGAGAGCGTTTTACTAGCGCTGAAGATATGTTGGCAAAAGATCCAACATCACTAGTTACTAAAGCAGTAAAAGGTATGCTTCCTAAGAATAGATTAGGCCGTAAATTACTTACAAATTTGAGAGTGTATGCTGGCCCTGTTCATCAACAAACCGCACAGAACCCTGAAACCATCGAGATATAATCGATTTTACACATGGCACAAGCTAATTACATCGGAAGAAGAAAAACATCAACAGCACGTCTATACATAAAGCCAGGCTCTGGTTCTTTTGTAATAAATGGCTCTCCTATCGAAGAGTATTTGCCTGAAAAAGCAATCCAAAACATTGCGCTTCTAGCTATGTCGGTAACCGAAAATGAAGGTAACTTCGACGTAAAAGTAACCGTTCGTGGTGGTGGTAAAGCAGGGCAAGCTGGCGCCATCCAACATGCACTCGCAAGAGCTATCGACGGTGAAACGGAAGGTTCGCATACCATTTTAAAAGAACATGGACTTCTTACACGTGATGATAGAATGGTTGAACGGAAAAAACCGGGACAACCTAAAGCAAGAAAGAAATTTCAATTTAGCAAGCGTTAATCATACGCTCACAAAAAAATTAATAACACACATATGTGGTGACTCTAAACCTGGTGTTTTTTCGTTGATACGGAAGGATTGGTTTTTGAGGATGATTCACATAGAGGATTAACCTAAACATTTATAATTATGCCTCAAGCAGCTTCGTTAGAAGAACTATTAAAATCTGGTGCGCATTTTGGCCACCTAACCCGTCGTTGGAATCCAAAAATGAAGGAATTTATCTTCATGCAGAGAAATGGAATCCACATTATCGACCTAAAAAAAACCCAAAAATATTTACAAGAAGCATTAGATGAAATACAAAAGCTTTCAAGAGCGGGTAAAACAATTCTTTTTGTAGGTACAAAAAAACAATCTACCGAGATCATTAAAACCGAAGCGATTCGTGCCGGTATGCCTTTTGTTACGCATCGATGGTTGGGTGGAATGTTGACAAATTTCTCAACAGTTCGTAAAAGTATCTCACGAATGGAACAGATTGAACGAATGAAAAACGATGGGACCATCAACGAGTTGACAAAAAAAGAAGGCCTAATGCTTTCTAGAGAACAACAAAAATTAGAAGACACACTTGGCGGTATTGCAAATATGAATCGCTTACCAGGTGCCATCTTTGTTGTTGATATCATAAAAGAGCACCTAGCTGTTAATGAAGCCATAAAATTACATATTCCTGTGATTGCTATGGTTGATACCAATAGCGACCCTGATGTGCCAGACTTTATCATTCCTTGTAATGATGATTCTGCTAGAACCATTCAATTAGTTGCCACTCAGGTTGCTGATGCTATTATTGAAGGTGCAGCAGAACGTGAAGCACACAAAGAAGAGGAGTTATTAGAAGCCGCTGCCATAGAAGCAAAAGACGTAAGTGATGAGGAAGTTGCAGAGGTAAAAACTAAATTACGTTCTAGAAAGAAAAAACAAGAAGAACCAGTATTAGAACCTGTTGATGAACCATCAGCAGATTCATCAACAACTGAAGAAGAAGAATAAACACGTTAAACATTAAATACTGAAAGAAATGAGCATTACTGCTGCTGACGTAAAAAAACTTAGAGACATGACCGGTGCTGGCATGATGGACAGCAAAAAGGCGCTTACAGAAGCGGAAGGTGATTTTGAAAAAGCTGTTGAAATCCTCCGTAAAAAAGGCCAAAAAGTAGCTGACAAACGTGCTGACCGAGAAGCTAAAGAAGGCTTAGTGTTAACTCGCATTAGTGAGGATGCAAAAAAAGCTGTGGCGATAGAAATTAATTGTGAAACTGACTTTGTTGCTCGTAATGAAGATTTCCAAGCTAAAGCTGAATCTTTTTTGAGTGCCGCTTACGATGGAGATATCGATAATTTAGACGCATTAATGACTGCTACCGTTGATGGCGAAACTATTGCTAACCATCTGCAAAATATGACAGGTACAATTGGTGAAAAAATTCAAATAAGCAAAGTTGTTCTTGTTACTACTGATGGTACTTTAATCGATTACATTCACCCAGGAAATCAGTTAGGTGTATTGGTAGATTTTGATGGAACTGTCGAAAATGCAGAAATTGCAAAAGACGTGGCTATGCAAGTTGCTGCAATGAAACCGATTGCTGTCACTCAAGACGAAGTTGATGCATCTATCGTAGAAAAAGAGTTAGAAATTGCTAAAGAACAACTCATTAATGAAGGAAAACCTGTAGAAATTGCCGAAAAAGCAGCTAAAGGAAAACTCCGCAGATTCTACGAAGAACGAGTACTTCTAAACCAGAAGTTTGTTAAAGATAATGGCGTAAATGTGAAGCAATATTTAGAGCAAAACAACACACCATTGGCAAAAGCCTTCTACCGAATTCAATTAGGGGAAGAGGCTTAACTCAATTTTGATTAACTTAGGCTGTTTCGATTTTCGAAGCAGCCTTTTTTTTGATCTTAAAATAAATCTTGATCGGTACTAAACGTGGCAAACAAATATAAGCGAATTCTTCTTAAACTAAGTGGTGAAGCTCTCTTAGGTAAACAAGGGCATGGTATTGATGGAGATATCTTAACTAGGTATGCCTCAGAAATTAAATCCATACAGCGTGAAGGAATTGAGGTTTCTATTGTAATTGGTGGTGGTAATATATTTAGAGGCGTTAAAGGAGCTACCGAAGGCATGGATCGCGTACAAGGTGATTATATGGGCATGCTTGCCACAATGATTAATGCGATGGCGTTACAAGATGCTTTAGAACGCCAAGATGTTAAAACTCGATTACTTTCTGCAATTAGGATGGAAGCCATTGCAGAACCTTACATTCGGCGCCGTGCTGTGCGCCACCTCGAAAAAGGAAGAGTAGTAATTTTTGGAGCAGGAACTGGAAATCCCTATTTCACCACCGACACCGCTGGCGCACTTCGTGCTATAGAAGTAGAAGCTGATGTAATTTTAAAAGGCACTCGTGTTGACGGTATTTATGATTCTGATCCTGAAAAAAATACCAATGCCCTGAAATTTGATGTTATCACTGGTGATGAAGTACTACAAAGGCGTTTATCTGTGATGGATTTAACGGCTTTTACCCTTTGTCGCGAAAATTCTACCCCCATTATTGTATTTAACATGAATAAACCGGGCTCACTTAAAAAAGTGGTATGTGATGGGGAAGATTTAGGCACCACCGTTGTTTGGGAATAAAAGAGTATTTATCCTTCTATAACAATGTTACTACTAAGATGATCCTCAGCCACAAGAAACTCTTCCTCTTCATCATATGGAATGTTTAATTCAAAAAATAATCCAGATTTTGAATTTACGGTTATTTCTGCGTTTAGTTGAGAAATCAAATTTCTGATTAACACAAATCCAAGTGTAGTACTTCGTGATATATCTAGCCCAGTTGGTAAGCCTATTCCATTATCAAAAACATGTACGGTAAGTATTGAATCTGATTTTTTAAAAAATCGAACCGTTATGGTTCCTCTATTTTCACCTGGAAATGCATACTTATATGCATTTGTGATAAGTTCATTAATAATAAGGGAAATAGGTAATGCTATTTTAATATTTAGACTAATTTTTTCAACATCCAAAATTATCTTAATTTTGTCGTCATAGTCTGTTAATGTTGTTTTTAGGTTTACAATTAATTTTTCTAAAAATTTAGAGTAATCTATATGAGCAAAATTATCTGATTCATACATCGACTCATGTATCTTTGCCATGCTCAGAATCCGTAATTGGCTAGAGAGTAATGCTTTTTTTGCGGATTCATCTTCAACATTTATAAGTTGTAGATACAATAAGCCAGAAATTACAGCAAGATTGTTTTTAACCCTATGATGTATCTCTGCAAGCAAAGTTTCTTTTTGATTCACAAGTTCTTTTAGTTTCACTTGGCTAATTTTTTGCTCCGTTATATCCTGAAGCGCTATTACGGCACCTATAACCATGTGTTGAGAATCTACGATAGGGCGTGTATTTAATAAAAGATAATTGTCATTCTTATTTCCGTTATATATCACTTCCTGATTTACAATCATATCCCCATTGAGTACAGATTTTATAGCTGAATTTACGTTAATAATTTCCTTTCTATTTCCATCTATATCTACTTCAAATAGCTTAAAATTTTTAAAATCTAGTTCATCAAATTTCGTTTTACCCAATAATTTTCTTGCAACATTATTAAAAAAACTAGGATTCTCATTGTTATCAATCGCAACTATGCCTGTATCTATGGTTTCTAATATTTTATGTTTAAATAATTGCTCTTTTCGTAATTCATTTTTTATTGCTTGTTTATTTGATATATCTTTGGCTGTAACATACAATTTACTGTCAATATAACTTGCACTTACTTCTAGAAATAGTTCTTTGTTATGTTTTGTGAAATACTTTCCTTCAGCAACGTACTTAGGATGGGTTGAATCATCTTTCAACTTCATTAGAGCATCCAGCATCTGTTCTTCTGGTTTTAATATAGATATTGAACTACCAATCACTTCTTGTTTAGAGTAATGAAACAGATGTTCGATCTCATCATTTACATATTCAATATTTAATTGATTGTTTAATACAAACATTAGATCGGTAGAGTTCTTAAGAAATTTTGTCGCTCTTTTAACTTCTTTATCCTTAATCATTAATTCTAACCTAGAACTCACTTCGTTTGCAAGTGTATATAAAGATTCCCGTTCGAATGATGACAGCTCTTTAGGTTTACAACCCAAAACGCACAACGTACCAATGTTTTGGTTATTTTTACCTACTATATTTATACCCGCATAAAACCTTATATAGGGAGGGCCTACAACAAAGGGATTTTCTTGGTAACGTATATCCTTTGAAGTGTTAGACACTACTAATTCATCCTTTTCTAACATAGAATAAGTACAGAAACTTACTTCTATTGGCACCTCAACTATATCTATTCCAAAACACGCTTTTGTGTATTGTTTTTCCTCATCTAAAAAATTTATCAAAGAAAATTCTACTCCACAAATTTTGGCTGCGAGTTGAGTAATATTCTTAAATGCATCTAATTCTTGATCAGAAAAATTATATCCATTAATTTCATGAACATCTTCTATTTGTTCTGATGTTGGCTTAAACTTGATCATATTCTTCAATTCCTAACAAATGCATCAATCATTTTCTCTGATAAAAATCATTTAATGACTAGTAAAATCTTAACTGAATTAATATAATCTCTTTCATAGTGTTAAGAAAAATTTTTTCTAATTTTCGTACATTAGATCAATAAAGAAAATGGGACTTTACCCATCTAAATTAATATCATTATTTATGATTGCCGAAGAATTACAAGACATCGTTGACGAAGCTGACATGAAAATGGATGACGCCATCCAGTATCTAAAAAAAGAATTTTCCCATATCCGAGCGGGTAAAGCAAACCCAGCTTTAATCTCGTCCATTAATGTAGAATATTACGGTGCACAGACCCCTTTACAACAGCTCGCAAACATTTCTGCACCCGAACCGCGTATGTTGATGGTTCAACCATACGATAAATCGGTAATGAATGATATAGAAAAAGCGATTATGGCTTCTGGATTGGGATTAAATCCAATGAACGATGGAGAATTGATTCGTATTCCTCTTCCCATCTTAACAGAGGAACGAAGAAAAGAACTTGTAAAAGTTGCAAAAGATAAATCTGAACAAGCGCGCATAAGTATCCGAAATTCTCGACGTGAAGCCAACGACCAAATCAAAAAAACGGTAGAAGAATATTCTCTCCCCGAAGATTCAAAGTATGAGGCAGAAGAAAATGTTCAAACAGTCACCAACAGTCATACAAAATCTGTTGACGAACTTTTTGCTAATAAAGAATCAGAAATAATGACTGTTTAAGTATAGCCTAGTTCCTTGTATATATCCGAACTTAACCTTCACGGATTTAAAAGTTTTGCTCATAAAACAAAAGTATCTTTTGATAGTGGAATCACATCCATCGTTGGCCCAAATGGGTGTGGTAAATCAAATATTGTAGATGCTTTACGTTGGGTTCTTGGAGAACAGCGCCCCTCTCTACTACGCTCCTCAGCAATGAGTAACGTAATATTTAACGGCACTGCAAAGAAAAAAGCTCTAGGAATGGCAGAAGTATCACTAACATTTGTTAATGATAAGGGCATTCTCCCCATAGAATATAGCGAAGTAACAATTACTAGAAGGTTATTTCGCTCTGGTGATTCGGAGTATTTAATCAATAATACCCCTTGCCGTCTAAAAGACATTATGGAGCTTTTTATGGATACAGGAATGGGCTCAGACGCTTATTCTGTGATAGAATTAAAAATGGTTGAGGAGATTCTAAATGATAAAAACAACGATCGACGGCGTTTATTTGAAGAGGCTGCTGGAGTTACGAGGTATAAAGATCAGCGTAAAAAAACGTTACGAAAACTGGATGAGACTAAAAAAGATTTACAACGGGTAGATGATTTGTTAATCGAGCTTAGAAAAAAAGCACGTTCCCTTGAAATCCAGGCAGAAAAAGCAGAAAAAGCAAAGAAATACAAGGATGAACTAGAACATCTTGATAAAGCATTAACCCTGCATGATCTACATAAAATTGAGGAAGAATTAATTCCACTATCAGATCGAATAAAGAATGCAGAAATCGAAAAAAAAGAAATTACTGCTAACGTTGAAAAACTTGAAGCTGAAGAAGAAAAAGCACGTGGCCAACTCATTCAAAAAGAACGCTATCAAGCAGATGCACAACGGTTAGTAAATCAACTTATAAATACAGTTCGGGAATCTGAGACTAATATCCGCATTACGCATGAGAAAATTGAGAACGAGAAAAAAGTAATCACCGAATATTCTAAAGACATAGAACAAGGCGAAAATGATTTAAAAGAATTGATGAATCTTTTAAGTACTAGCCGATCTAAGCTTGAAGGTTTTGATATCGATCTGGAGAAGTCAGCTAAAATACTGGATGAATCAAAAAAGAAGTACACACACATACAGCAACAATACAACAAGGAGCGTAATGAGCTGTATGAAATTGAGGTAAAGTTTTCAGAAACAAATAATGAACTTACTGCACTACAAACCAAGCAGATTAAAATCGAGTCGAGGCTAGAAAATACGGAAGGTGATTTAGAACGTATCAATCAAGAGATATTAGATCTGAATGATGAAATTCACTCCTTGAATGTAGAACAAAAATCTACCGATAAAACGCTTGAACATTTAGTAATAGAGCGCGACGATTTAGAAAAAGAGTTGGAAGAAGCACGTAGCAAAAAAGATAGTTTTTCGACCAAACAAAATGAGATTAAAGACGAACTCCGCACTTTGCACAGCAAACATTCTAATGTATTGAACGAAATTCGTTTGATGAATGATCTAGCAAACTCTAATGAAGCGTTTCCTAGTAGTGTAAAGTTTTTACTTGAAAAACACCGCTTTGATTTTAAAGACATGTTTACAATCTCCGAGGTGTTTGAAACCGATGAAAAACATGCTATAGCATTAGAATCTATTCTTGGCGGAGCACTAAATAACATTATTGTACCTACTTTAGAAGAAGCTAAAAGAGCCGCTCAAATCTTAAAAGATCAACACAAGGGTAAAGCTACTTTTGTACCTCTAGATAAACTTCGTGCAAAATATGATGTAATTGATGGATCTTTGTTTGATTTTGTAAAAACAAAACCACAGTATTCTGCTCTAAAGCAACTTTTACTAGGAAATGTACTTGTTTTCGATTCGGTTGAAAATGGCTACAAATCACTAAAGAAAGTAAATGCAATGGGAGTTACTTATGATGGCGAAGTAATAACAAAAACAGGATTTTATAAAAGTGGGAGTAAAAGTAAGAATACTGGTATCCGTGTCGGCTTAAAAGATAAGATAGCCCGACTAGAAAAAGAGAAAGCAACTACACGTAAAGAAATAGACAAGCTTACTAAGTATTTATCTCAAATTATAGAAAAACATTCTAGTATAGATATTACAGCCATAAGTGCATCCCTAAAACAAAAAGAGCAAGAAGTACGGCGACTTGAACAACAACAGCAAAGTTCAAATTCTAAGGTTCAAATTTATCAAAAAAATATAACAGAACTTGTAAACCGTAAAGATACTCTTACTTCTAGTGAAGGAACTGCTCAAGAAGAATTGGACACCATTCTACCCAAACAAAATGAATTAGAAAAAAATAAAGCTGAGTTTAATAACCTCCAGATTGAAAAAAAACGAACCCTAGAAACGCTTGAAGAACAACGCGGTATTGCCCAAAGTAGATATAATGATGCTCAATTAACCCATCAGGATTTACGCAATAAAGTAGAAAATCATGAGCGTGATGTTCGCCGCGCCGAAACAGGAATGGAAAGTGTTCAAGCACGTATCGAAAATAGGAATACATTAACGGGGCAATCTAAAAAGAACATTACAGAATGCTCTATTTTTATTGAAAATGAAGAATCTGCTTTAATTAAACATAAAGAAGAAAAAACAGCCGCTGAAACAGCATTAGCACAAGTGGAAACAGATGCTGCACAACAACGTGGAGCGATAAACGAATTTGAAAAATCTTTACGCGAAATTCGGCGCCAAAAAGAAGTAAATATCGAACTGGTGCACCATCTTTCTATGGCTAAAGAAAAAATGGAGATGCAGATTCAAGCACTCTCAGACCATATTTGGGAAACCTATGGTATCTTGATGAAGCAAATCGGAGTGGTTGAAATGCCCTCCGAGAAAACAGCAGACGAAGTTAAACAACGTATTGGATGGCTGCGCCAAAAATTAAATTCCATTGGAGATGTAAATCCTCTTGCGATCGAGGAGTTCAAAGAAGAAAAACAGCGGCTTGACTTTTATGAGGAGCAAATAGACGATCTTAATAAGGCTGAAACTCAACTTTTAGAAACAATTCAAGAAATTAACGAAACAGCTACGGAACGCTTTAACAAAACATTTGAAGAGGTGCGAGCAAATTTTCAAAAAGTGTTTAAAACCCTCTTTTTCGAAGATGACTATTGCGATCTTTTAATTGAAGAGCATGTTGATGATCCTTTAGAGGCTCGCATCGAAATTAAAGCTCAGCCAAGAGGTAAACGCCCTAGTGGCATATCCCAACTTTCGGGCGGCGAAAAAACATTAACTGCTATTGCTCTTCTTTTTGCTATTTATCTTGTAAAACCTTCCCCTTTCTGCGTGCTTGATGAGGTGGATGCTCCTCTAGATGATGCCAATATTGAACGTTTTGCTAAGATGATAAAAAACTTCAGTACCGACACACAATTTATTATCATCACTCACAATAAAAAAACAATGAGTAAAGCCGAAATGATGTATGGGGTTACCATGCCAGAAACAGGGGTAAGTAGGCTTGTTGGGGTAAAGATGGATGAAGTTGGGGAATCTTTATAGCCAACTTGTTTACTAACTTAGAGAAATTGGTTAGCTTACTCAAAGCCCTAAGTAGTTGTATTTTTATCTATTCAATGTTGTTATCCTTAATAGACATGATTTCGGTATCGCTTTCATTACCAGTTATATCTTCAGTTTCTTTTATCTCAACCGAGAAAAACTTTTTGTTAAATACTAACAGTGTAATCACCGATACTGAAATTGCCATATCAGCTACATTGAAAATGTAAGGAAAGATTGTTTTATCAAAAATCTCAAGGTAGAAAAATATAAAATCTACTACATGTCCTTCTAATAATCCTCCATATCCTTCTATATAGCCCATGGTTAATCGATCAACTATATTGCCAATGGCACCACCCAGCACCAATCCCATCAATATCAAATATCCTATTGATGATTGTTTTAAATTGTACAGCAAGTAACCTACTATACCTAGAGTAGCTGTTATTGAGATTAGGCTTACTACAGTAGTATCTAGTATATCTATACCCAACGCCATTCCTGAATTTTGGGTGTAATAAAACATTAACCATCCTTCAATTATATCATATCGATGGAATTCAGGACTGGTTCTTATTATCCACTTCGTCCACTGGTCTAAAGCTATAACAATAAGTGCTGGACTGAATAGGGCTATTAATTTATTTCGAACTGACAAATTTTATTTACCGACGTTTTAGTTTGGCGTCAATGCTTAACTGTGTATGTGGGACTGCTTCTAAACGCCCCTTTGAAATCTTTTTCCCTGTTACTTTACATACTCCATATGTTTTGTTGTCAATTCTACTGATAGCATCATCAAGGTATTTTACAAATTTTCGAGTTCTGTTAAATAACATATACGTTTTTTCACGGTCTTGGGCGTCCGTTCCCGCATCAGCCATATGAAATGAATATGCTGATTCATTTGCTGAATTATCCATGCTTTCTCGCAGAGATTCTAATTCATCTTCGGCAGCATTTCTTTTTTTTAGAATTATCCCACGAAAATACTCTAATTCCTCGTCGTTATACGGAGAAACTCTAGTTGGCTCATCATTTAATTTTTCTTCCATCTTCTTGATCTTTATGTATTAATATTCCTTCTAATTGAAATAGTGCATTCACTATCTCCAATTTCCCAAGATTTTACAAAATCGGATATTTCCAACTCTGTGAGCTGTATTTCTTCCGCTAAGGTTTCTTCCTTGATATAATCGCTCATAGAAACTACAGCTTCTTTAAGAAGTTCCGCTCCTTTAAATCCAATCGAAATTCTATCGATTACATCAAAATCTGCCTCTTTTCTCATACTCTGTACTCTGTTTACAAATTCACGGGTAAGTCCTTCAACTCTTAACTCATGGTTAATTTGAGTATCAACTGCTACGCTTAAACCTCGCTCTGTTTCTACTTGCCAACCTTCTAAGCCAGTTCGTACAATTTCAAGTTCATCTGTATCAAGCCGTACCTCCGAGCCATCCTCCAACTTAATATCTATAAAACCTTGGTGCTCAAAGTTACTAATTGTTTCGGTTTTAAACTGATTTACTTTACCTGCAACTTGTTTCATTTTAGCACCTAAGCGTTTCCCTAATAACGGATAGTTAGGTTTAGCGGATTTGTGAACAATTCCAGAGTCGTCATCAACAAATTGAATGTCTTTCACATTAACCTCATCTAGTATAATATCTTTCACCGATAAGATTGCTTGGCGCTCTGCTTCGTCTTTGATCGGAAGAATTATTCTAGCCAATGGTTGACGTACATTTACATCTATTTGATTACGAATACGCAAAACTATAGAGGATATCAATCGAGCCATATCCATTTTATGTTCCAACCCTTTTACAATTGCTGTTTCTTCTACGGTAGGGTAAAAGGATAAATGCACTGATTGTTCATCTAATTTAGACACTTCATTGAGTCTTTGATAAATCCATTCTCCCATAAACGGCGCAATAGGGCTCATCATTCTACTCATATTTTTTAAGCATTCATATAAGGTTTGATATGCCGCTGTTTTGTCTAAGGTTGTACCTGATTTCCAGAAACGTCGTCTATTTCTACGAACATACCAATTACTTAACTCCTCGGTAAATTGCTCCATCTCCCGCGCAGCTTTGGTTGGTTCATATTCTTCAAAATATTCTTCCATCAGTTTAACAGTGGTATTTAACCGAGAGATAACCCATTGATCAATTTCAGGCCGTTCTTTAATGGGTATCTGCGCTCCCGAGTAAGTAAATCCATCAATATTCGCGTACATTGCAAAAAATGAATAGGTATTTACTAAGGTATTAAAAAACTTTCGTTGTACTTCTTTAAGCCCTTCTATGTTAAATTTTCGATTTTCCCAAGGAGCAGAATTACTCATCAAGTACCATCTAACTGTATCAGCTCCAAACTGGCTAATCACTTCAAAAGGATCTACCGCATTTCCTTTTGACTTGGACATTTTCTCTCCCTTTGCATCCAAAACCAAGCCGTTGGAGACCACATTTTTATAAGCTACATCATCAAATAGCATTGTTCCGAGAGCATGCAATGTGTAAAACCACCCTCTAGTTTGATCTACACCTTCTGCAATAAAATCTGCTGGAAAACTATAACTAAACTCTTTTTTATGCTCGATTGGATAATGCCATTGTGCAAAAGGCATAGATCCAGAATCAAACCACACATCTAACAAATCTGGAATACGGCGCATTGTACCACCATCTGGAGCTTCCCAAGTAATCTCATCGATATATGGTCGATGCAGATCTAACTTTTTATCGTCAGTTATTCCTGCTTTTTCTTTTAATTCGGCTATACTACCAATACATTCTACATAATTTGGGTTTTTATCACTTTGCCAAATAGGAAGCGGAGTACCCCAATATCTTTGCCTAGAAATAGCCCAGTCTACGTTATTTTCTAGCCAAGTTCCAAACCGACCTGAGCCAGTATTTTCAGGTTTCCAATTGATCGTTTTATTTAATTCTACCATCCGATTTTTAACCGCCGTAGTTCTTATGAACCACGATTCTACCGGGTAACTCATTAATGGTGTGCCTTTTCTCCAGTCAAAAGGGTAATTGTGGAGATAGGTTTCGTGCCTAAACATTAACCCTTTCTCTTTAATTGCTTTGGCTATTTCTTTATCTGCATCTTTAAACCATAGACCTTCAAAATCAGCAACTTGGTTGGTGAATCTCCCGTCTTTATCTATCGGGTTATAAACTGGTATATTATGTTTTTTGCACGATTCAAAATCATCTGCCCCAAAAGCAGGTGCTGTATGTACTACGCCCGTGCCATCTTCGGTGGTTACATATTCAGCAGATATTACTTTCCAAGCTTTAGAAGAATCAATTTCCTGCCTAGCGTAGTCAAAAATTGGTTCATAGGTTCTTCCCAGCAATTCTTCACCTGAGATAACTTCTAAAATTTTAGCTTCCTCACCAAATACGCGAGTTACAGCATCTTTAGCCACAATATAATTATGATCTTGGAACAGAACTTTTGCGTAGGTTAACTTTTTATTTATGGTAAGGGCGAGGTTGGAGATGGTTGTCCAAGGCGTGGTTGTCCAAGCGAGGTAAAATGTATTTTCTTCTCCATGCGCTGGAAATTTCACATAAATGGAAGGATCTTGGGTTTCTTTATATCCCAAACTAACTTCATGTGATGATAGTACTGTACCATTTCCAGGTGAGTACCATTGAATTTTATGCCCCTTATAAAGCAGGTCTTTATCGAATAGTGTTTTTAATGCCCACCACACAGATTCTATATACTCATTTTCGAAAGTGATGTACGGGTTTTCTTGATCTACCCAATATCCCATTCGGTTGGTTAGATCGTCCCAAAGGTCTTTGTATTTAAGTACACTTTCTCGGCATTGAGCATTGTATTCTGCAATTCCATATTCCTCAACCTGGTGCCGACCCTCTAGTCCTAATGCTTTTTCTACTTCTATTTCTACGGGTAAGCCGTGAGTATCCCAACCTGCCTTTCTATCTACTCGAAAACCCTTTAACGTTTTATATCTACAAAATAAGTCTTTTACTGTTCTAGCTAGCACATGATGGATACCAGGTTTACCATTTGCAGTTGGTGGTCCTTCAAAAAATGAGAAAGGAATTCCATCCTCTCTGCTAGACAGGCTCTTCTTGAAAATTTCGTTTTTCTTCCACCATCCAAGAATTTCAACTTCAGTCTTTGGATAGCTAAGTTTCTTAATTTCTTTAAATTTCTTTGCCATAAATTATTATGCAGCGAATAGTTTATAAGCCCTAAATATAATCAATCTTTTATAAAGCATGAGATTTAGTGCATAAAATTTATTCGTAGAAAAATTTTTATCTTTAGTCATTTAGTACCACCATAAAAATATGTATCTATGCAACTTAGAACTGCTGTAAAAGAAATTACTACTTCCAAGCCGTTTCGTATCGTTTTTGTTTGTCTTGGCAATATATGTAGAAGCCCTACTGCTGAGGGTATTTTTATACATAAAGTTAGAGATCGCGGACTTGAATTATTTTTTTATATCGACTCTGCTGGTACAGCTGCATATCATGTAGGGGAACCCGCAAATAGTAAAAGCCAACAAACTGCAAACAAATATGGTGTTCATCTACCCTCTAGAGCTAGACAATTTGAGTACGCTGATTTCGAGGATTTCGACCTTATTTTACCTATGGATTCCTCAAATAATAGTAATCTTCATCAATTGGATCGCAAAAACAAGTTTTCTGATAAAATTCAGATGATGCGAACTTTCGACTCTACCCCAGGTGATGGCGATGTACCCGATCCCTATTATGGCGGTATGCAAGGCTTTGATACCGTGTTCCAGATACTGGATAGATCTTGCGAGCAGCTTTTAGACGAACTCGAAAAATTTATTGTGAAATAATTGATGGTTATGTTTTTAAGTGATAACTTACTTATTAAGTAATAAGTTTATGTCTTCTACAAAGAACCAAATTATCCAACATGCTGATGAATTGATCCGCTCTAAGGGGTACAATGCCTTCAGTTACACCGATATTTCAAAACCTCTTGGCGTTAAAAATGCCGCCATACACTATCACTTTCCTTCCAAATTAGATTTAGCTCGCGCTGTAGTTCAATATCATATCGAAAGCTTCGAACGTTTCACCGAGCGAGTAAATGACAAATCTTCTTTATCTAAAATTAAACTTTTCCTTAACTTTTATACTTCCATACAACAAAGTGGAAGAATATGCGTAATTGGCGCTTTTGCTTCAGATTGGAACGCAATGAATAGTGATATACATGATTTAATGAACTCATTTACACAAAAAATAATTAATTGGCTTTCTAACACCTTAGGATCTGGATTAGAATCTAATTCATTTACTCTTTCAGATACCCCACATTCTGAAGCACTCACCATTTTAACTAACATATTTGCTGCCACTCAATTGAGTAGAATAACAGGAAACGAACATTTTGCAGCAATCAAACAAACTATCCTACAAAGGATAACAAACTAAACTTACCTATTAATAAGTACTATGAAAAGAGTTGTTGTTACAGGTCTAGGGGCACTTACCCCTATCGGCAATGATGTAGAATCATTTTGGGAATCATTGATCAATGGCAAAAGCGGCGCAGGTCCCATAACTAAGTTTAATGCCGAACATTATAAAACACGATTTGCTCACGAATTAAAAGATTTTAATCCAGCAGAGACACTTGATAGAAAAGAAATCAGAAAAAATGATTCTTATGTCGTATATGCACTTTATACAAGCTTACAAGCTATTGAACATTCAAAACTTGATTTAGAAACGTTAGACAAATCAAGAACCGGAGTTATTTGGGGAACTGGTGTAGGCGGGTTTGAAACATTTGAAAAAGAACTTTTAGATTTTGCTGATCGCGATAGAATTCCCAGATTTACGCCTTATTACACACCAAAAACTATTCCAAACATGGCGTCAGGTATTGTAGCAATTAAATTCGGATTTATGGGGATCAATCAAACGGTAACTTCTGCATGTGCATCTGCAAACAATGCTATGATGGATGCCTTTAATTATATAAGACTTGGTAAAGCGGATGTTATAATTACTGGTGGCTCCGAGGCGGCGATCACCAATGCTTCGGTAGGCGGTTTTTCTGCCATGAAAGCGTTATCTACAAATAATGAAAACCCAACTTTGGGTTCACGACCATTTGATGTTGATAGAGACGGATTTGTGATGGGTGAGGGATCTGGGGCTCTTATTTTTGAGGAATATGAACACGCTAAAGCAAGGGGCGCAAACATCATTTGCGAGGTTCTTGGTGCGGCTAGTACGGCCGATGCCTATCATTTATCAGCCACCCATCCTGAAGGCCTAGGCGCTAAAAATGCGATCAATCTAGCGCTTGAAGAAGCAGGATTAACAATTTCTGATATAGATTACATCAACGCCCATGCTACTAGTACCCCAGTTGGTGATATTAGTGAATTAAAGGCAATTAAAGCTGTTATTGGCGATAGCGGGGCCAATCCGAGTATTTCTGGCACTAAATCTATGACGGGACATTTGTTAGGTGCCGCTGGAGCGGTTGAAGCTATTGCAGGAATCAAAGCCATGGAACAAAACATCATTCCCCCAACAATAAATGTCGATACCCTTGATCCAGCCACAGAAGGGCTAGATATTGTTATTAATAAAGCTAAGGAACGAGAAGTTAATTACGTAATGAGCGACACATTTGGCTTTGGAGGTCATAATACAATTGTAATTTTTGGACCTGCAAGTTAGGTGACTATTCCTGCCGCCATACGAAAAGCTATAGAGCAATATCTATGTGGTACTATTTTAGATAGCTTTCCTATTCATGGTGGTGACATTAACCGCAGCGCTAGACTTCATACAGAAGCTGGCGCTTTCTTTTTAAAATGGAATGACACTTCCCAAGCCGATATGTTTACCAAAGAAGCTAAAGGATTAGAGCTTTTAGCTTCAGCACAATCAGGACTTATAATTCCTGAGGTAATCTTAAAAGGGGACCATTTTTTATTACTTAGCTACATTGAAGAAGGTGCCATAGGTAACGCCTACTTATTTGGAAGTAAGTTGGCATTATTGCATAAAACCACCAATGAGTTATTTGGATTAGATCACAATAATTATATTGGTGTATTACCTCAGTCGAATCACTATTATCCAAATTGGTTGGATTTTTTTGTTAGGGAGCGCATTGAACCACAGGTTAAAATGGCCATTGATTCTGGACGGATTGATTCCTCATTGGTATCCATTTTTGATCGGGTTTTGAATTTTACCTATGTGCGTTTTCCTGACGAACCCCCTGCTCTTCTTCATGGCGATCTTTGGAATGGAAATTACATGTGGACAAAAGATGGACGAACCGCTATTTATGATCCTGCTGTATATTTTGGTCACCGAGAGATGGATATTGCAATGACCAGGCTTTTCGGAGGATTTGATCGTCAATTTTACGACGGATATAACGATATATATCCTTTAGAAGAAGGGGTTGAAGAACGAATCAAACTTTGTAATCTGTATCCTATCCTTGTTCACACCAATTTATTTGGAGGCGGATACGCAGACAAGGCTACCCATTTACTTAAACAGTTTTTTTAAGTTTGATGGTTAGATGTTTCACTTCGTTCGAAATGACAAATGAGAAATCG
>JAYPYN010000013.1:21023-24900 GCA_038154605.1 Balneolaceae bacterium | reverse complement strand
TCTATCAATGAAAATGGTAATTTCAATTATCAGAAATTCAATAATATTGGTACAGAATGCACCGATAACGCTCTACTACAATATCATATAGAAAAAATTTTACAGTTAGATTTTATTGATGTAGAAACCATTCAATCGGTACAACTAAGTGTTGCCGTAGACGCCGTAAACGGAGCTGGCTCTATAGCCGTCCCTAAACTTTTAGAGGCACTTGGTGTTAAAACCATCCACAAAATACATTGCGAACCAAATGGATTATTCCCTCATAACCCTGAACCGCTTCCCGAACACTTAACCGAAATTTGTACTCTAGTTAAAAATACACACTCCGATCTGGGTGTTGTTACAGATCCCGATGCAGATCGGCTTGCTTTAGTTGATAGTAATGGGGAGTTATTTGGAGAAGAATACACTCAGGCTGCCGTATTTGATTTTATTTTATCTAAAAAACTTGGCCCTACTGCCACAAACTTATCCTCTTCTAGAATAGCTGATGAAGTGTCTAAAAAATATGAGCAAATTTGTCATCGCTCTAAAGTAGGTGAAATAAATGTGGTTAAAAAAATGCAAGAAGTGGATGCTATAGTTGGGGGCGAAGGTTCTGGCGGAATAATTGTTCCAGACTTGCATTATGGGCGAGACGCCTTGGTTGGAATTGCTTGTGTGCTTCAACATTTGGCAGAGAAAAAAATCAGTTCCTCCGAATTGCGCGCTAGTTATACCAATTTTTACATGAGCAAAAATAAAATACAGTTAGACGAATTGGGAAAAAATGCAGATGAAGTATTAGAATTAGTGCGCTCCAGATATCAGAATTTAAACCCAATTACTGAAGATGGTGTAAAGATAGATTTTGATGAAGGTTGGGTGCATCTACGCAAATCGAATACTGAACCCATAGTTCGAATTTATTCTGAAGGAACATCGCCTGAAATGGCGGATGCCTTCGCTCATCGGATTTTAAATTTATTGAAGTAACACCAATATGTTAAAGTGGATAGATGTTTTAAAATTTGCTAGGGATGGTAATCCTAGGCCAGATCGAAGAGTTGAAAAAACACCCGAAGAATGGAAAAGTATTCTTACGGATGAGCAAAATGCCATCACTCGTTTGAAAGGAACGGAACGACCTTTTTCATCGGCAATGTGTAGTAGATTCGAACCTGGCAAATATGAATGTGTGTGTTGCGGTACACTCCTTTTTGATTCTGCAACTAAATTTGAAAGCGGAACTGGCTGGCCATCATTCGATCAACCAATTAAAGAAAACGCTGTTTCTTACCAAGCCGACTACACCCATGGAATGATTCGCGTAGAAATTCTATGCAATACCTGTGACGCTCATTTAGGTCATGTTTTTCCTGATGGCCCTCAACCTTCTGGTTTGAGATATTGCACCAATGCAGTTAGTTTAAGAAAATACTCCGAAAACACTTAAGATTTTTGATACTGAAATAAGTGCTAAGAATTACAATTGCTTAAAAATGGCATTTATAGAAGTATTGATTTTTTTTTAAAACGCCTTACCAAGGATTTTCTAGATCTCTCTTTTTATAGCTCTTCTCGTGGTAATCGAACACACTATCTTGTGGCTTTTTTAAGCTGAGCGGGTCGTTGCCAAACAGCCTAAATAGAAACGCAATTGGTGTGATAAACAAAAAATAAAGGAGTCCAAGAACAATTGGATTCACAATTCTAGAAAGAATTTCAGCTAATTTATACCAAGCCCACACAATTCCATAACCTGCTTGTGGGATAATCAAACTAATTAAACCAATTGAGAGGGAGGCATATGCAATATATTCACTGTCAAAAATAGATGCGATTAATAACAGCCCAACTACGATCACCAATTGTGTTTTGGGAGTTTCATGATCGGTTTTAATAACTGTGAATGTGCGTTTGGGAAGCATCTAGTTCTAGAATAGAGTGTAGATAAAGGGAGCTATGGAAGATCCACCACCAATTACAATTAAAAATCCTAGAAATAATAACACTATGATAACAGGAGCTAACCAGAACTTCTTCCGTTCTTTCATAAAACCCCATAAATCTTTTAGTAAATCCATATTAATTATTTAAAATTTTAGTACTTGACTACTAGCTCAATTTTTGTGTTTTAAAGGTAATCATTTACGCTAATTTTTATGCCTTAAATTCCTCTAGTTCTCTGCAAATTAATCTTTTTCAAATTTGATATTTTTATTCCAATTTGGTTGATCATCCTTTGCAAAAACATAGTTACCCATTACAAGATAATCCATTTCTGTATTCATAAAACATGAATATGCATCTTCTGGAGTACATACAATGGGCTCACCTCTAACATTAAAACTGGTATTTACAACTACACCAACACCTGTTCTTTCTTTAAATGCATTAATCAATGCCCAATACTTTGGGTTTGTGTCTCTATGTACAGTCTGAACTCTAGCTGAAAAATCGATGTGTGTTATAGCAGGCAAATCAGAGCGTTTTACTGCTAATTTTTCTCGTAAAGGTAACGAATGATAGCCTTCTGGGAGATCTTCTCTTCTAGATGCAGTAACTGATTGCACCATTAACATATATGGAGATGCAGATTTTAATTCAAAATAATCGGAAGCATCCTCTGCTAATACTGAGGGAGCAAAAGGTCGGAAAGATTCTCGATATTTTATTTTAAGATTCAATTTCAGTTGCATATCCACTCTTCTAGGATCAGCGATAATACTCCTAGCTCCAAGTGCACGCGGTCCAAATTCCATCCTTCCTTGGAACCATCCTACAATATTTCCATTATCTAACAATTCAGCAATCTTTAGGTATAAACCCTTATTTGGATATGCAGTATATATCGCTTTGTATCTCTTCAATCTTCTCTCGATATCAATCGAATGGTATGCCGGGCCGAGATAAGAACCAGACATTGAATCCGGTGTTTCAACTTTTCTTTCTTTTTCAAAGTAAATATGATAAGCTGCTAACGCAGCGCCTAAGGCACCACCACAGTCTCCTGCGGCAGGTTGCACAAATACTTCTTCAAAAATTTCTTCATTTTGTAATTTTCCATTCGCCACACAATTCAGCGCCACACCTCCTGCAAGGCATATGGAAGTTGCTCCAGTAATTTCTTTAGCTTCTTTAGCCATTTTTATCACAATTTCTTCGGTAACTTTTTGAATTGCCAACGCTAAATCAGCCTCATTTTGCTGTAATTCCCCTTCTTCTACCCTCTTTGAAAAGCCAAATAATTGCTCCCATTTTTTTTCATCTATCATCCTTAAACCTGTAGCATAATTAAAATACTTTTGATTTAACCAAATAGAACCATCCTCACGAATATCAATTAAGTGTTGCTTTATCTTGGTGATGTATTCCTGTACTAACTTACTTTTTGGATTTCCATATGGTGCCAATCCCATTAATTTATATTCTCCAGAATTCACTTTGAAGCCCAAAAAATAGGTGAAAGCTGAATACAATAGCCCTAAAGAGTGTGGAAATTTTAATTCTCTAAGTAAAGTTATTTCTTTGCCTTTACCATGGCAGATTGATGCCGTTGCCCATTCCCCAACTCCATCGATGGTTAAAATTGCTGCTTCTTCAAATGGGGAAGGATAAAAAGCACTTGCAGCATGACTTAAATGATGCTCTGGAAAAAGTAGTTTTATCTGTTTCTTTGAGTAATCCCCAACTTTTTTAAGTTCATCATAAATCAATTTTTTTAAAAACATTTTTTCTTTTAACCAAACGGGCATGGCTACGATGAAAGACTTCACTCCTTTTGGCGCAAAGGATAAATATGTTTCTAGAAGACGCTCAAATTTAAGTAGGGGTTTATCATAAAAAACAACAGCAGAAATATCATCAAGTAATATGCCTGCCGTTTCTAAGC
>JAYPYN010000013.1:12039-21013 GCA_038154605.1 Balneolaceae bacterium | reverse complement strand
ATATTTTGCTGCTTCAACGGGGAAACGATCATCGTGTTTTTTTCGAGTAAATCGTTCTTCTTGGGCTGCAGCTACTATTTTTCCATCCTGTATTAGACAGGCTGCTGAGTCGTGATAAAACGCTGAGATTCCTAAAATATTCATTTCAAAATAAATTCATTGGAAGATAATAAAACCTCAGCATCTGCCAACCACTTTGTTTTTATGGCAATGCAATGTTCCTTACCTTTGATCTACAAATTACATTCATCTAATAGGCTAAATGATTATTTCAATGACTGGTTTTGGTAGAGGTGAGTCTACCAAAAACGGCCTTACAGCAACCGTCGAACTAAAGACATTAAACAGTAGGTTTCTTGATGTTTCAATGAGACTGCCTCAACATTTACAACAGAAGGAACTAGAATTAAAAGAAGTGTTCCAAAAAAGTATTAAAAGAGGCAAATTAAATGTAAATGTAAATCTTTCTGAAAAGGATAATGTAGACCCAAAATTTCAAATAGATTTCGATAAAGTGAAATCTTACACAAAGATCTTGAATGAGCTACGAGAAGCTGCAGATATCTCGGAGCCACTAACTATAAAAGATATTACCAATTTTAGCGATATTTTTATCTCTAAAGAAGAAAGCGAGCAAGTTATCGAAGCTAAATGGAAGCTTGTTTTAAAAGCAACTGAAACGGCTATTTTTAAGTTAATGGAAATGCGTCTCCAAGAAGGCGAACAACTAAAAAATGACCTAATCAGCAGAGTATCTAGTATTCAAGAGTCTGTAGCCGAAATCCTTATACTTACCGATGGCAGATCAGATGATGTTCGAAAGAAACTAAATGAAAGAATTCGACAGCTTGTAGAAGATGAAACTATAGACGAAGAACGACTTGAACTAGAAGTTGTAATTTTAGCAGACAAAATGGACATTACTGAAGAAACTGTTCGATTAGAGGCGCATTTAAAATTCTTTCTAGAAGCTATAGAACAACAGGAACCTGCTGGGCGTAGATTAAACTTTCTAACTCAAGAAATTAATAGAGAATTAAATACCATTGGATCAAAAGCCAATGATTCCAAAATTGCCCATCATGTTGTGCGAGCAAAAGAAATGCTAGAACAAATTCGCGAACAAGTCCAAAACGTAGAATAGGATTGAAACAAGGAAAGATAATTTTATTAGTTTCACCCTCTGGCGGAGGTAAAAGCACCATCGCAAATAGGCTATTCAAAGATTTTAAAAATCTTAGATTTTCTGTATCGGCTACTACACGCCCTCCACGAACAGGAGAGGTCAATGGGGTCCACTATTACTACCTAACAAAAGACGATTTTAATGAAAAAGTAAAAAATAATGAGTTTATTGAGTGGGAAGAATTTTATGGTGGAAATCGTTACGGGACTTTGCGTTCTGAGGTTGATAATAAGCTGAAATCAGGTTATTTTATTTTGCTTGACGTTGAAGTAAAAGGCGCGTTGAATGTGAAAAAAATCTATGGCGATACATGCTTTGGAATTTTTATAAAACCACCTTCGTTTGATGTCTTGCAACAGCGCTTAATTAATCGTGGAACCGAATCCATTGATTCACTTAATCTTCGATTAGAACGCGCAATCAAAGAACTTTCTTACGCCGATCAATTTGATCGGATTATTATTAATGATGATTTAGAAATAGCCTATAATCAAGTTAAAGCGTCTGTTTCTGAATTCATGAATTTATAAAACAATCTATGTCTATTAAAACACTTGACATCGAAAAACTAAAAGAAGTAACTGGCAATAAATACGAATTGCTAGTAATAATGTCTAAAAGAGCACGCCAAATTGCTGCTCAAGAGAAATTAGAACTGGACGAAAAACTCCAATATTTTGAGGGTTTTGAAGATGAAGATGAGTTCTCTTTTAATGAAGAACAAGAACAAATCTCTAAAGAATTCGAAAAATTACCTCATGCTACACGCCGAGCTATTTCTGAAATGCAGGATGATGATATTTACTACCGAAGACCTGAATTAGACTAATATATGCTCTCCGGGAAACGCATAGTTCTCGGTGTAACCGGTGGTATCGCAGCCTATAAAGCTGTTTTCTTACTAAGGGAATATCAAAAAGCGGGTGCAGAAGTTAGAGTAGTAATGACTCCTTCTGCCACTCGCTTTGTTGGTTTAGATACCTTTGCTGCATTGTCTGGCCATGAAGTAGCCGTTGAAATATTCCCAAAAGAAGAAGATTCAACAGAATGGACCAGACATATTTATTGGGGAGAATGGGCAGATTTATTCCTAATAGCACCATGTACTGGCAACACCTTAGCGAAAATTGCTAATGGTATTTCTGATAATATGCTTACAGCCACCGTATTAGCTGCACGATGCCCAATTTTGATCTGCCCTACCATGGATGGAGAAATGTATGATTCACCATCTGTGACTCATAATTTGGAAAAAGTTCAACAATACGGATATCATATTTTAGAACCAGAAAATGGATTTTTGGCTAGTGGATTAGAAGGTAAAGGTCGTTTACCTGAATTTGATGCCATTCTTAAAAAGTCCAGTAAAATAATTGGTGATATTAAAGGCCCATTAGCAGGTAAAAAAGTGCTAGTAACCGCAGGACCAACTCGCGAGTATATCGATCCAGTCCGGTTTATATCAAACCCAAGTAGTGGTAAGATGGGGATAGCAATGGCTAATGCTGCAGTGAAATTAGGAGCAGAAGTTACTTTTATTCACGGCCCAATTTCTACAGAATTGCCAACAAATATGGTTTCCAAATCTATCATTAGTGCGCAAGATTTATTTAATGAAGTGAAACGTCATGCTTATTTTGATGTAATTATTATGACAGCGGCAGTCTCTGACTTTACTCCAACCGAGGTTCATCCTCATAAAATAAAAAAAGATGCAGGATCAAGCTCTATAAAGCTTAAAAATACCGTTGATATCCTCTCTTGGCTAGGTAAACATAAGCAAGAACATCAAACTCTAATTGGTTTTGCAATGGAAACTCAACACCTTTTAGAAAATGCTACTCGTAAATTAAATGCAAAAAACGCTGATTGGATTGTAGCCAATTCTTTAAACAACCAAAATACTGGCTTCGGATCAGATTTTAATAAAGTACATGTATTAGGAAAAAAGGATGAAGTAGAACTTAATGGAACTAAACAAGAAGTTGCTGAACAAATTCTAAATTTTATCTTTTTATCCCGATAATATCGCTTATGAAAAAAAGAAAAATTTTAATTACGTGCTTACTGATTTCGACTATTTTTTTTTCCATTGTACTTGCTGTAATAATCGAACCATCTTACGTTTCAACAATTACGGACCTTTCAGAATTAAATAACCACATTGATCTTGCTATAGAACATGCTGGCTTAGAACTTTCAATTTTTGAGAAAACTTCTGTTAAGGTAACTAATGAGTTTTCTAGAACAATTTATACAACAAGATTACCTTCAAGCTTTTCTAAAACTAGTTTCCATTTGGCATTACATCAATATTTATATCAACTAAACATACAATGCCCAGCAAAAGTTATTCTTCCTGAAAATAATATGAATATTCATATTGTATATAAGAATACCATTTTTAGAACCATTAAACTTAACACAGCAAAAGCCCAAATCGACTATGAGCAACAATAAAATGTTAAAACGATTTGAACTAAAAGTTTTTCCACAACCGCCTGTGTTAAACACTAAAAATCCAATTCTGTTATGTCATGGATTTGGAGCTATTGGTACGTTAGTAAAACCATCGCCTCTACACGACCCTTGTATGTTGATGAGGGAACACGGTGTAGTGGCATTTGCTCCAAATGTAGTACCTTATGCATCCATTGAGACTAGAGCCTTACATTGGGTACGAATTGTTAACGAACTATGTGAGACATATGAATTCGAACAACTAAATGTGGTAGCACATAGTATGGGCGGGTTGGATATGCGACATGCTATTACCCATCTTAATATTGCAAGCAAGATTGCTTCTTTAACAACTATCGCAACTCCACACAGGGGTACATATCTTGCCGATTTAGTTTTGAAAACTCCCGAAATATTAACCGAACCTATAGGCGATATTGTTGATTGGTTTGGTAACAGTGTATATCCCAGAGAAAAAAGTGATACCAAAAGTTCGGTTGAGCAACTCACTCGTAGATACATACAAGAATATTTCAATCCCAATACCCCGAATACAAATGAAGTTCCTATTTATTCTTATTCTGCTGCAGTAGGACGTGGAACTAATTTTTCATTAAATCCAATTTTTAAATTTCAGAATTATCAAATCTTTGAGAAAGAGGGTATAAATGATTCTTTTGTTTCGGTAGAAAGTGCACAATGGGGAACGTATTTAGGATGTATTAATCTTTCTCATGTAAACCAAATAAATGTACAGGTAGGGAAAGAATTTAAAGCTCCATATTATGATTTTTGGACTGGTGTTATAAAAAAATTATCGGATTTGGGACACTAACCTAAAAATTCTTTTCTCCAAACTCACGAAGTATTTTATAATCGGTTAAATCGTATTGTATAGGGGTTACGGTGGCAAATCCATCATTTAGAATCTTAATATCAGCATCGCTGCCTTCATCAAGAAGTTCAAAGCGACCAGACATCCAATAATAGGGACGATTAAATGGATCTTTTCTAGCATCATATTCTTCCACATACCTGCTGTCAGCCATTCTCGCCCATTTAATTCCTTTAAAATCACCCGCTGGTGCATTTATATTCATTGTAACTCCCTTCGGTAATCCTTTTTTTAATACAAATCGGATTACACGCCTAGCAGCTTCCATACAAGCAGTTAAATCGGCATCTAAATTATACTCTGTGCAACTAACCGCTACGCTCGGATACCCAAGAACGGTTCCTTCGGTTGCAGCACTTACAGTTCCAGAATACAAAATATTGATACCTGCGTTGCTACCATGATTAATACCACTAAGCACTAAATCAGGAGCCCGTTGCAACAGTTGATTATGCGCTAACTTAACACAATCTGCCGGTGTTCCATTAATTGCAAAGCCTTCGAATTGGCCATTCACTTCCATTTTTTGAGCTCGCAGAGGAGATTCTAATGTAATTGCATGCCCAACTGCACTTTGTTGGCGATCTGGGGCAACCACAACCACATCACCAAATTCTGATGCAACCTCTACTAGTGCTTTAATTCCATTCGAAAATATTCCGTCATCATTACTGACTAGAATGTAAGGTTTGGTGCTCATTTATGCTCCGTATTGCTCCTCTTTGTTAGGAAAATCAATGGCTTTTACGTCTTGCACATATTGTTGGATCGCATGGGTCATTACAGTGTGTACATCGGCATATCTTCGAAGAAATCGAGGATTAAATCCTTGGTTCATTCCTAACATATCGTGAATAACCAACACCTGGCCATCACAATCAGCACCTGCGCCAATCCCAATGGTTGGAATTGAAAGTTCATTGGTTACTTTTTTTGCAAGCTTTGCAGGAATTTTTTCCAATACAATGCCGAAACATCCCGCTTTCTCTAACAATAAAGCTTCTTCGATTAGCATTTCTGCTTCTTCCTCTTCTTGCGCCCTAACTTTATAAGTGCCAAATTTATAAATACTTTGGGGTGTTAAACCGAGATGCCCCATCACAGGAATTCCAGCATCTACTATTTTTTTTACTGTATCTAAAATAGGTTTTCCACCTTCCATTTTTACCGCATGAGCCCCTGCTTCTTTCATCATTCTACCAGCAGAGATTAAAGCTTCCTTTGCTGTAATTTGATAGCTCATAAATGGTAAATCAGCGATTACAAGTGCTCTATCAACTCCACGAACTACGCAAGAGGTATGATATATCATGTGGTCTAAAGTAATTGGAACGGTAGTCTCATATCCCGCCATTACATTACTTGCAGAATCACCCACTAAAATTATTTCTATTCCTGCCTGATCTACTATTTGTGCCATAGTAAAATCGTAGGCTGTGAGCATCGCAATTTTTTCTGAACGATGCTTCATCTCTACAATCGTTTGTGTAGTAATCTTAGCTGGTCTATTTCCGCCTTTTTGAGTGCTCATTAGCCTTGTTTTGGGACAACTGCAGCGGAAGCTTCTAATTCACATGTTACTTCGCCATCAACAGAAGCAGTTCCAATCATAGTTACAAAATTTCTACGCATCATACCTAATTTCACTTCTAGTTTAAGCTGATCACCAGGAACAACCTGTCGACGAAATTTACAATTCTTGATACCTGTAAATACCATCAGGTTTTTTTCAGAATCTTCTACCTTTTGTTTCATTAAAAGGATGGCTCCTGCCTGGGCTAAAGCTTCAACCTGTAACACACCTGGCATTATTGGTTGCCCAGGAAAATGACCATTAAAAAACTCTTCGTTAACTGTTACGTTTTTTATGGCTGTTATTTGTTCATCTTCTAATTCAATGACTCTATCCACCAATAGAAATGGATAACGATGGGGGATGATTTTTTTTATTTCTTCTATTAACATGTTTTATAATAAATTTTGAAAGAATATAAGGTTATTGAACCAAACCAACATAGATGTATGCGATTCCACCAGTTAAACTAATGGCATAATATTCATCAAAACAACTGGCTTGATCCATTAACTCTAAAAATTTATTCCCTGCTGGGAATTCTGCGCTCGTTTTAGGTAAATAGGTATATGCTTCTTTATTTCCACTTAAGAAGCCACCAATTGTTGGCATAATATATTGGCTATATAGCTCATAAGGGAACTTCAATAGCCCTTTTGGTTGTCCAAATTCAAGTACTATAACCCTTCCTCCTGGTTTTACAACACGTGCCATTTCTTTTAATGCCACTATGGGTTCATCTACATTTCTTATTCCAAATGAAATACTAGAAATATCAAAGCGATTTTCATCATAGGGTAAATTCATTGCATCGGCAACCTCAAAATCTATTTCAAGTCCTCTTTTTTTCGCCTTATCTGGTGCGGGGGCAATCATTGGTGCACAAAAATCGGTGCCTAGCACATATCCTTCTTTTCCAACAGCTTTTTTAAACTCAATAGCTAAATCACCTGTGCCAGTAGCACAATCTAAAATATGATCTCCGACTTTAGCTTTACTTTCTTTAATAGCTTTGTTTCGCCATGCATGGTGTACACCAAAGGAAAGAATGGTATTTACGCGATCGTAATCCTCTGCAATATCTGCAAACATTGATCGTACTTTTTCACTCATAAACTAAAATTTTAACTCTTCTTTTAGTTGATTGGTTTTTGTTGATAGGTTTTAAGATACGGTGTTTTTTAACAGCTTGCTCTTTTTCATAAAAAAGAGATTACACCACTTTTTTTAGATGATGTACGATATTTAATTCTACTGTTTTAAAAACACCATTTTTCCAAGTTAGGTGATTAATTGCCCCATTTTCATGTTCTATTTGTTGCATATTTTTTAATCCTAAACCCAAAGTCTCAGACAAAAGAATTCGGATTAATCTTCCATGAATAAAAACTGCAATATGTGTTTCGGAGCTAGTTTCTGCAATTTCTCTTAATTTTTTTCCTGCTCTTTCATAAACATCCTCTGGTGATTCCCCTCCAGGAACTGGAATTTTAGTATTTCCAAAAGACCACTCAGTCTGTAGAAATTTTAATTGATCTAGAACACTATTGAATGATTTCCCTTCCAAATCACCAAAGCTCATCTCATCAAGCTCTTTCCAGCTTTCAATATCAATTGATTTTAGCTCTGCTAAGGGTATGGCAGACTCGTGCGTTCTAATTAAACTACTTGTTACGATTTTTTGGATTGGATATATAGATAAAGCTTTCGCTATTGCATGTGCTTGTGATCTCCCAACTTTATTTAAAGATGCATTTATTCCTCTACCTTGTAATAAACGCAGTTTATTTAACTCTGTTTCTCCATGGCGTATTATAAAGAAATGTTTCATAGCCTCAATTAAATATTTATATACTTGAAGAATAAATTTCTATATAACCCTCTTAAGCCTATTTCAAAGGCCTTGATTTGGTTTTCTAGTTTTTGTTTTTCTTCATTAAACAGCCAATTAAAAAAATTTTCTTTTCCAACAACTACCGCCATATTTGCTCGTGCCTTTATACCTCAGTTACTACATAAACATTATTTATATATATCAACTTCCATAACCATTCGATAAATTGATTCCGGATCAACAAAGTTAATAGTGTACCCATATTTAACTTGAATATCTTTGATATGGAATTTAAGTCCCTAATACCTTTTTTTGAAAAAGAATACTCATTGGTAGAGTTGATAAGCAGCTATTTGAACATATAATTACAATAAGAAGTAAACTTTTTGGCACTTTATTTTTTTCTAATTTTGTGATAATTAGAAATTCTGATCAATTCATCCTGCATCTGATTCACATCTTTGGTTAAAATTCCATGATGCATTCCATATCGAATAAGAAGCATATTAAGAATACGATCTTCCCTATCAATTCTTGTCTTTGCTACCCTATTTGATAAGAAATTAATTAAAAGCCTAAATAATCCAACTTTAAATCCGAATACAAGAGCAACACCTATCCAAAGAGCATATGCATCAGGGGTAAAAACAAATATAGTTGAAAATAAATCATTCATAGCTATACCCATTAAACATAGTGCGGATATGAAATACAAAAATCCGTCATGCCCGAAAATTGGAATTATTTTGGAGAGGGTAACACCAACCGCAGAACTAGTATTGAAATAATAAATCCCATAGAAAAACACAGAAATACAAAAAGCTGTAATCGAATGCACCGAAAAATATACTAATAGATAATATAAGATCAATGAGATACCATCTGCACTTAATACCCAAGCATCTGCAATTTTTATGATTCTATAAATAGATATTTTTTTTTCTAAGCCCGGGGTATATTCATTAATTTGTTTTCGATTAATGTGATACCAAAATCCATTGCTCGTAGTGATTCCATCACCTATTT
>JAYPYN010000013.1:4448-12029 GCA_038154605.1 Balneolaceae bacterium | reverse complement strand
CTAGCATTTGCCATTTTTTAAACTCTTTATCATTCATTATCAAAATATACTGTAAATAGGATATTAAATCATGCACAAGCAACCGAAGCAATTGCAATATTTTTTACTCCAGCATCCAACATCGTTTTTGCTAATTCAAAGGTGGTTGCTCCAGTTGTAAATACGTCATCTACAATTAAGCAATTTTTCCCTATAAAATTTGTGTTTTGGACTACCGAAAATGCATTTTGAATATTTTCATTCCTCTTCTTTAAAGAAAAGCCCGTTTGAGTTTTGGTATTTTTCGTACGCACAACTTTTCCATGGTCAAGTAACGTATATCCTGTATATTTCTGCATTCCCTCTCCAATTGCCCTTGCCTGATTAAATCCCCTAACTCGTTCTTTTTTAGCGTGCAACGGAACGGGTGTTATTAGAATATCCGACTCTTTATTTAATGGAGTGTATTCAATTATCATTCTACCAAGTTGATATCCTAAATCAGTACCTACTCCTTTCAAATGGTTGTATTTTAAATTGTGAAGCAGCTCTTGAATGTACCCTCCTTTGTCAAATTTCCACATGGTATATAAAAAATCAATCCCTTCTGGAAGCATTACTTCTGGATTGAACATAGATTTCGAAAAAAAGCATACTTCAAATCTAGTAGTTAAACATGATTCGCAGATAAATTTATTTGCCGAGGGTAGATGATCGCCACAAACCTCACATACATGAGGAAATAAAATTTCATTTACACCTTGTTGCAGTAAACTTATTTTCGTTAACATGAACTAAAAAATGATAATTGGTTTTTCTATATTCTATAGTTAATTAGTTTAGGTTAAATTTCAAAACTGAAAAAAATAAAAATATGTCGCTTGGAAAAGACTTAGCCTCTATAAGAAAAAAATCAAAACTTTCTCTTGAACAAATTCAAAGTCAAATTAAAATTCCTGCACATATTCTTAATTCCATTGAAAGTGATGAGATTTTTAATGAACTAAATTCGAACAAAACTTATACCAGAAGCTTTGTTCGCAGTTATGCTAAGGGATTAGGAATTGCTGACAAACTAATTGTCTCTGCCTTAGATGCTGTCGAGGCGGGAACGTATGAAAAAGGGGCTATTTTTGAGGAAGGGTTTTCGAAAAAACATACTCCATTAATTAATCCAAATATTTTAGAAGCCCCAGTTGAATCTATTGATAATCCAGAAAAAGGTTTGACAGATAGATTGAAACCAACAATAAATACAATCAATTGGGCTGAAATGGGTAGGAAGTTTAGCACCCCTGCAACTAACCCAAAAATATTTATCCCTGTTTTAATCGCTTTTATTTTAGTAAGTAGTGTAGTTCTCATATATCATTTTCGTACTTCTATAATGGGCATCTTTACATCCACAGAAACGGAAGAAGTCGTATCTTTCTCTGAGCCTTTTAATCAAGATAAATCTAGCATTACTAGTGATTCATCTTCAACAACATCAAACTTAACCGAAGCCCCCATTGTTGAAGAAACAGAGATAAAACTCGACAATAACGACCTCAAACTTAAAAAACCCTCTCTTCCATATTCTTCCACCTTATCTGATACTCTATCCCTAATTGTATATGCAGCTTTCGATAAATTAGAACCTGTTCGTGTAACATCGGATTTTAATTGGAGAACAAATCCATTTTGGATGGAGCAAGGTCAGGCATATACTTTTAATTTTATGGATAGTGTTTTAGTTCGAGGTCAATATTCACGTTTTTTACTACTTTTTAATGGTCATGTGATTGATGAAGTAAATAGTAAATATTATGATGAAGCTTTTGACTCCATCGTTTTAACTAGAGAAATTTTAAGTGCTGATAATTTTCTTGCCCAACCTCCTGAGATCTTCCCTTATGAAGTTGGTGCTCCTGATAGCCTAATCGCTCCTCTTTAAATTAGGTTCTTGAATGACTCTCGGAGATGCTAAAAAGCGTGTTGAGGAATTAAAAAATCTGCTAAAAAAAGCAAATGAAGCATATTATCAAGAGAACACACCTTTTATGAGCGATAAGGATTTTGATGAATCCTTAGAAGAATTAAAAACACTTGAACAGCAATTCCATTTAATTTCTCCTGACTCTCCAACACAACGTGTAGGTGGCAATCCCTCGTCAAACTTCATAACGGTAAAACACCCAAACCCTTTACTTAGTCTTGATAACACCTACAACGAACAAGAACTCATTGATTTTGATGGTCGAGTAAAAAAAATCCTTGGTCATAATAATTTTGATTACCATGTTGAGCTAAAATTTGATGGTGCTTCCATTCGGCTCCGCTATGAAAATGGAACGTTAGTACTTGGGGCAACCCGTGGTAATGGACAAGAAGGAGACGATATCACAAGAAATCTTAAAACAGTGCAGGATATCCCATTAATACTTCGTGGTAATTTCAATGAAATAGTTGAAGTTCGTGGAGAAGCATTTATGGAAAAAAATGCTTTTGTTCGGTTGAACCATCGCCGTGAGGAAAATGGATTAAGTGTTTTTGCAAATCCTAGAAATTCCACCGCAGGCTCGTTGAAAATGCAAGATCCAAAAGCTGTTGCTCAGCGTCCCATTCGTTTCTTTGCATTTGATTTATTTTTTGAGGTCGAAGAATCTGAATTAACTCAACACAAAAAAAATGAACTTCTTAAAGAATATGGATTGCCAAATAACGAATATTCTACAGTATGCAAAAATATTGAAGAAGTTTTACGTGTAATTAGAGTTTTTGACTCCCTTCGCCATACACTCCCTTACGAAACAGATGGCGCTGTAATAAAAGTAAATCAATCAAGTTTACATGCTCAACTTGGGGCTACTTCAAAATTTCCAAGATGGGCAATCGCATATAAATTTGAAGCCGAACAAGCACACACTGTATTGAATGATATTTCTCTTCAAGTCGGTAGATTAGGCACCATTACACCTGTTGCGGAATTAGAGCCTGTTTTACTTGCTGGAACTACGGTTAAGAGGGCATCGCTACATAATGAAGAAGAAATCCATCGCAAAGATATTCGAATTGGAGATACTGTAATTGTAGAAAAAGCTGGTGAGATTATTCCACAAGTAGTACGTGTAATGGATATAAACCGCACCAATAGATCTCCTAGGTTTGAGTTTCCAAAACATTGCCCCGCTTGTACATCAAAACTTATAAAATACGAAGGAGAGGTTGCATGGAGATGTATTAATCCACTCTGCCCGCCACAAGTACGAATTAAAATTGAACATTTTGCGTCTCGTGATGCTCTAGATATAGAGGGTTTGGGTGAGTCTGTTGTGGATCAATTAGTCAGCGAAGGTTTAATTTCTAATTATGCGGATATTTATGATTTAAACGTTGATCAACTCATACCTCTTGAAAGGATGGCAGAAAAATCGGCTCAAAATCTAATTTCCGCGATCAACAAAAGCATACAACAGCCTTTCGAACGAACTCTTTATGCCTTAGGGATTCGATTTGTGGGAAAGACAGTGGCTAAGGATTTAGCAAAAGCATTTACATCCATACAGCATTTGAAATCAGCGTCACAAGAGAAGCTACTTGCTATTGATTCAATAGGACCAAGAATTGCCGATTCTGTAATTGAGTTTTTTCATAATCAAACAAATAATGAAATGGTAGATCGATTAATTCAAGCCGGTCTACAATTCGAGATGCAAGAAATGGCTCTTGCTTCAGCAATTTTAGAAGGCAAAAATGTGGTACTTACGGGTACATTACCCACCTTATCAAGAAAAGAAGCCTCAGAACTTATAGAGAACCATGGTGGAAAGGTTACATCATCGGTATCAAAAAAAACAGACTTTGTTCTAGCAGGAGAATCAGCAGGTTCTAAACTTAGCAAAGCTCAGAATCTTGGAATCATCATCTGGAGTGAACAAGATTTTTTATCTTTTATTGATGCATAATTGAATTCTTTGTTGAAACATTCTTAATTGAGTAATTCTTAATTGATTATCGATTTACCTATCTTTCAAAAAACATCATTTTTTCTCGGGCTATGGATATACATCCTCTTGACACAGAACAAATTGGACGAAAAACGCTAGAAAAGCACATCATCCGCTCTCGAAGCGAAGTATCTCTTAAAATTGGAATCCCAAAAGAACACTTAAACGACGAACGACGAGTTTCTCTAACACCTGGTGGTGTAACTGTTCTTAAAGCCAACGGACATGAAGTTTTTATAGAACAAGGTGCTGGAACAGATGCTAAGTTTAGCGACCATGATTACGCTGAAGCTGGTGCAGAAATTATTTATAGTACCCAAGAAGTTTTTAATAAATGTGAACTTATACTAAAGGTAGCTCCTCTCTCGAAAGTAGAAATTGAATATTTAACCCCAGATCAATCCATCATATCAGCCTTGCATTTAGGTAACCAGTCTAGCGATTATTTTGAGGCATTGACATCGAAATCAGTTACTGCGATAGGATATGAATTTATTCATGGATTAGATAAAGAATTTCCAATAGTTAGAATGATGCATGAAATAACTGGGTCTATCGCCGTTCAAGTTGCAGCGCATTACATGGAAAGTTTAAATGATGGTCAAGGAATTATGCTCGGTGGAATTTCTGGTGTTCCACCCGCTACCGTAGTAATTTTAGGCGCTGGCATTACTGCGGAATATGCCGCCCGAACCGCACTAGGATACGGCGCACAGGTATTTGTTATGGACAATAACTTGGCGGCTCTACGCCATCTTGAAAATGCACTTGATCGCAGAATAATTACAGCGGTAGCTAGCGAACAGTATTTAACAAGTGCATTAAAATTTACCGATGTAATTATTGGTGCAGTTATTTCCGAAGGTGACCGGTCGCCTTGTTTAGTTACTGAAGAAATGGTAGCCTCAATGAAGCCTGGTAGTGTAATTGTTGATACTGTAATTGATCAAGGTGGATGTATTGCAACAAGTAAAGCTACTACTCATTCCAATCCCGTATTTAAGTCTCACGGCGTAACACATTATTGCGTACCAAACATACCGTCCAACGTTGCTAGAACTGCCACCTATGCACTAAATAATGTGCTAGTACCCTATATTTTGGCTATTGGAAATGCAGGAGGAATAAAAGAATGCTTATGGGATAATGTAGCGCTTAGAAATGGCACCTATGCGTATAAAAACAACATCACTAAAGAATCATTAAGTAAAATGTTTGGCATGCCTTACAGAGAAATAGAAATATTAATTGCTTCACAAATCTGATGTCTGAACTATCTCCATCCAATTATGTACGCATAAATTTAATCAACTGGTTTCTTAGCGTTCCTATGATTGTTCTTTTTGCATGGCCCTACTATTATGCAGCAAAATTGATTGGTATAAATGAAGCTCTGCGCTATATTGGAGCATTTATTTTTTCAATTCCTTTTATGATTACCATTATTCATGGACATGTTACCATGGCGTTGGGGGCTATTCATCGAATCCATTATTATAAATGGTTAAATGATAACCCTTACACGTATGGGATTTTCTTCAATGAACTACTAATAAGTACGCGATTTAGATTAATCTTACTAATTGTAAGTTTACTTTTTTTACCTATAGGATATCTTTTTTCGTATTAGCTAACTTCTACAGTACTGTTTTTTACATCTGCTAAATGGCCTCTCCTGTTTTAATGGATTCAACAACACTTGGATCCAGGAGGGTTGATACATCTCCAACATTTTCTAAATCATTAGCGGCAATTTTCCTTAAGATTCTCCTCATAATTTTACCCGATCTTGTTTTAGGTAATCCAGGCACAATCTGAATTTTATCAGGTTTTGCAATTGGTCCTATAATCTTGACAACCAAATCTAGAAGTTCTTTTTTAAATGTAGTTGTATCCTTGATTCCTGCCTCACAAATCATAAAAGCATACACGCCTTGACCTTTAATATCATGAGGGTAGCCGACTACCGCTGTTTCTACAACTTTCGGGTGTTCATCAAGTGCATTTTCAATTTCTGCGGTTCCCAATCGATGTCCAGATACGTTTAAAACATCATCAACCCTACCCGTAATACGATAGTACCCATCTTCGTCGCGTCGGCATCCATCTCCAGTAAAATAATATCCCTTGTATGCACTAAAGTAGGTTTGCTTATATCTTTCATGATCTCCATACACGGTGCGCGCTATGGATGGCCATGGGTGTTTTATACACAAATTGCCTTCGACAGCGTTACCCTCAATTTCATTTCCATTTTCGTCCATCAAAACAGGTAAGACACCTGGCAATGGGAGCGTCGCAAATCCTGGTTTTGTGGGAGTAATTCCAGCAAGTGGCGAGATCATAATGCCTCCCGTTTCTGTCTGCCACCAAGTATCCACAATCGAACATTTTTGATTACCAACATGAGTATGGTACCAATGCCATGCTTCTTCGTTGATGGGCTCACCAACCGATCCTAATACTTTTAATGAACTCAAATCATACTTTTCCACGTAGTCTAAATCGAAACTCATCAATGCACGAATAGCAGTTGGTGCTGTATAAAAATGAGTGACTTTATATTTCTCTACTACTTCCCAAAATCTACCTGCATCTGGATAGGTTGGTGTTCCCTCAAAAATAATACCTGTGGTACCCGTAAAAAGTGGACCATATATAATGTAGCTATGGCCGGTTATCCAACCGGCATCTGCTGTACACCAATACACATCATTGGCGCCAACTTGGAACACATTGCGAAATGAGTAACTGGTGTAGACCATATATCCACCACAGGTGTGTACAACCCCTTTCGGTTTCCCTGTTGATCCAGAAGTGTACAATATGAATAAAGGGTCTTCTGCATCCATTTCTACCGCATCGTGCTTTTTGGGCGCATTTCTAATCAAATTATGCCACCATTCATCTCGACCTTCCACCCATTCTATTTCTCTATTTGTTCTTTGGCATACAATAACACTTTCTACTGATGGAGAGGTTTTTAAAGCTTCGTCGGATATATCTTTTAATGGTACGTGTTTATCTCCGCGTCGTAATCCATCGTTAGTAATTAGCATTTTTGCTTCACAATCATTTATTCTTTCTGAGAGCGATTGGGCAGAAAATCCCGCAAAAACAATAGAATGAACCGCTCCAATCCGAGCACATGCAAGTGCAGAAATTACTAATTCTGGCGTCATTGCCATATAAATACATACACGATCTCCTTTTTTTATCCCCTTCTTTTCTAATACATTTGCAAACCTACATACATCTTCGAAAAGCTGGTTGTACGTAATAGTTCGCCGAAATGAATCTGGATGATTAGGTTCAAAAATAAAAGCTGTTTTGTTACCTATGGTATTTAAATGACGGTCTAGCGCATTTTCTGTGATGTTTAATTTCCCACCCACAAACCATTTAATATCGGCCGTGGTAAAATCACCACTTTGTACATTATCCCATCGCTTGCGCCAATAAAATGTACCAGCTTCATGCTCCCAAAAACTTAATCGCTGTTTTTCGCTTACTTTAAAATTTTCATGGTATTGATCGAACGATTTTATATTCAGCCACATTTTATTTTTTGCTTCATTGATGGTTAGGTATGCCGATATTGACATTTTTTAAC
>JAYPYN010000013.1:0-4368 GCA_038154605.1 Balneolaceae bacterium | reverse complement strand
ATGATTCTTTCCAAATGCTAAAGAAAAACGATTTTAATCTGAAAATCCTCATTTTTGAATACAACTGGCTGGTATATTGTAGAAAATTGGTTCTCATCAAAAAATTGGGAGGTATTCCCTTTTCAGCAACATGTTTGGTCTGCTTTCTTAACGGGTAAACATGGAATTCTAAATGCACCAACAGGATCCGGAAAAACCTTAGCACTATGGATGCCTACATTGATAGAATGGATTGATGCGCATCCATCAAATTATAAAGAACTTGCCAATAACGGACTTCAAGTTCTTTGGATAACTCCACTTAGAGCTCTAGCAAAAGACATCCAACAGGCTTTACAAACTTCGCTGAACGAACTAGGTATTCCATGGACAGTGGGCCGCCGTACAGGAGATATATCATCATCCATCAAGCAGAAACAAAATCGAAAAATGCCCGAGGTTTTAATTACTACACCGGAAAGCGTACATGTATTGATGGCTCAAAAAAAATACGCTCGCCATTTTAATACACTAAATACTGTTGTAGTTGATGAATGGCATGAATTATTAGGAACAAAAAGAGGAATTCAAATAGAATTAGCTCTTTCAAGATTAAAAGGATTATGCCCCAACATCCAAATTTGGGGAATCTCTGCAACCATAGGAAATTTAGATCAAGCACTAGAGGTATTGATAGGACCTCAATATTCGAACAATAATTCAACTATCATAAAGGCAAATATCAAAAAAGAAATAAAAGTAACATCTGTGCTACCGGATGATGTAGAGACTTTTCCATGGTCGGGACATCTTGGACTAAATCTTCTTCCAAAAATTATTCCAATTATAGATAATCATGCATCAACATTGGTGTTTACAAATACACGCAATCAAGCAGAAATGTGGTTCCAAAAAATACTGGAAATCCGACCAGATTATGCTGGTCAGATTGCTTTACATCATGGTTCATTAGATCGAGAAGTAAGAAATTGGGTAGAACTTGCATTACATGAAGGAATACTTAAAGCCGTAATTTGTACTTCAAGTTTAGATTTAGGAGTGGATTTCCGACCTGTAGATACGGTTATCCAAATTGGTAGCCCTAAAGGAGTAGCGCGATTCTTGCAACGTGCAGGTAGAAGTGGACACAAACCTGGAGCAGTAAGTTCTATTTATTTTGTTCCTACGCATGCCTTAGAATTAATTGAAGCAGCTGCACTTAAAAACGCCGTTCAAGATCAGGAATTAGAAAGCCGAGAACCCATTCTTAAACCAATTGATGTATTGGTTCAGTACCTAGTTACACTTGCTGTTTCCGACGGTTTCTATCCGCACAAACTTATTTCTGAAATAAGAAACACTTTTGCCTATCAATCCTTATTGGATGATGAATGGAATTGGGTTTTGACCTTTATTACTACTGGTGGGAAATCTCTTGGAAAGTATCCAGAATACTCTAAAGTACATATTGATGAAGAGGGTTTATATCAAGTAGTTGATCGTGCAATAGCACGACGGCACCGTATGAGTATTGGCACTATAACTTCTAATTCGATTATGAAGGTCAAATATTTATCAGGGGGAAATTTAGGCACTATTGAAGAAACCTTTATAGCAAGTTTAAATATTGGAGATACCTTCTGGTTTGCTGGGCGTAATCTTGAGTTGGTTCAGCTTAAAGACATGGTTGCATTTGTTCGAAGGGCAAAAGGCACCAAAGCAAAGATACCAAGCTGGCAAGGTGGCCGAATGTCTCTTTCTTCTAATATGACAAAAATCTTACGCAAAACGATGCAGGGAGCTATTGAAGGATCTTTAACTATGATTGAATTAGAAACGCTTGCTCCAATTTTTGATGTCCAAAAAAAATGGTCTCTTTTACCCAATGAAAATCAATTTTTAATCGAAAAAAGTTATTCTAGAGAAGGATGTCATGTATTTTTTTATCCTTTTGAAGGAAGGTATGTTCATGAAGGGATGTCAACTTTAATAGCTCATAGAATCTCAAAAATGCAACCCATTAGTTTTTCTATTGCCATGAACGACTATGGATTTGAACTTCTTTCAGATCAAGATATTCCCATTGAAATGGCTCTCTCTAACGATATTTTTTCTGAAAATAATTTAATTGAAGATATACGTTCCAGCATGAATAATAGCGAGATGGCAAAACGTAAATTCTGGGAGATTGCACAAGTTGCTGGCTTAGTATTTAATGGTTTCCCAGGAGAAAAACGGACCTCTAGACACCTAAAAATGTCATCGGGATTGATATTTGATGTTTTTAACGAATATGAGCCTAATCATTTACTTGTTCGGCAAGCCTTCGATGAAGTCTTATTCTTTCAGTTAGATGAGATACGACTAAGAAAGGTGTTAAAAAAAATTCAACATCAGGAGATTGTTGTTAATCACACAAAACGATTTACGCCTTATGCATTTCCTATTTTTGTTGATCGATTACGAGGTAAATTAAGTTCTGAGAAATTAATAGATCGGGTACGAAAAATGCAATTACAACTAGAAAAACATCTTTAATGAACCCTTCAAAACATATAGAAATTGAGATTCAAAACAATACGTTTATCCTTCTTCCTGAGAAGGCTATATTTTGGGTCGATGAACGTGGGTTAATCATATCTGATGTACATCTTGGAAAAGCTGGACACTTTCGAAAACACGGGATTGCACTTCCTAAATCCCTCAATGACGAGAATCTTCATAGAATAAATAACTTGATCTCAATTTGGAATCCAGGATGGATTTTATTTTTGGGGGACCTTTTCCATAGCGAAAAAAATATTGAGTGGAATTCATTTAAACATTGGAGACAATCACATTACTCAATTAGAATTATACTAGTTATGGGTAACCATGAACTTTATCCAAATGCAGACTATAATGAAATGGGGATTGAATGTATGAATGTCTTTAATGCAGGTCCTTTTTTATTTGTACATGACAATAAGCACGTTCCGGCTGAGAATTCTCACTTTGTGTTTTCAGGGCACATCCACCCTTCCTATACATTAAAGGGCAAAGGTAGGCAGCGTATTAAAATACCTTGTTTTTATTTACAAAATAAGCAGGCTATTCTCCCAGCATTCGGCACCTTAACTGGAACTTTTAGCGTAAAATCCAAAAAGAACACCCAAATTTTTGGTTTAATAGATCATCAAATTTTACAAATTCTTTAACATTACAAAAATATGTTACATGAAAAATTATAACGTAATTCTCCTAATTTTTGTACTTATTCTATGTGGATTCCCTTGGGTGTTACACGCTCAAATCATTAATTATGACCCCTATTTTTACTATCAAAAATCTCTAGCTATTCAAAAATTAGCGATGATCATACTTTCAAGTTGGGCTGGTTTTAATTTTTTTACGGGTATTGTTGGAAATTTTAAGCTTACAAATGAGAGTAAATACTTCTTCCAAATGAATGCCTTTTGGAATGTTGTAAATCTTGGGATAGCACTATTTGGGTTTTTCGGAATATCAAACTCATTAATAGATATTGATTCACAAAACATGCTCAATGAGCTCAATATATTTGATCTCATTTTATTAATTAATGCCGAATTAGATATTCTTTATATCCTTACTGGTTCCTTTTTACTTAATAAAGGAGTACAAAAAACTAGATCTCGATTTATTGGATATGGACGATCAATTATTTTACAAGGAGGCTTTTTATTTTTGTTTGATATGATATTGTATTTAATACATCAAGCCTATACAAAATCGTTATATCAGATAAGCGAAACGTTAATTTTAGGCTTTAATAGTCTGTAAATTATTTTCTTACTCGTTCGATTTTCTTTTATAACAATGATGTAGTCTACTTAAAATTCTAGATTTTCTAGTTCTTACATTTGCTCCTGATAAATCAAATTCTTTTTTTGCTTCTTCGGTTGTCGCGTCGGGTTTATCAATAAAATATTCAATAAATCGTCTAGATTTTTCCTGTAGTTCATCTAAACAAGCTTTGAGTATTCGTTGCCTCTCTTTGTCTAGTAAGTTCTTATATTGTTCTTCTGGTTCGTAAAGTGTATTTAGTGCTTCCTCTTCATATTTAAACTTATGTTGCTTTTTTTTAAATCGTATAAATTCATGTCTACAAGATTTTATAAAGTAACTTAAAATGTATTTGCTATCCTTTATATTGTCTTTTTTAATTTGTTTAAAGACTTCAAAAAATGCTTGCTGTACACACTCTTGGGCTTCATACCTGTCAGCACTCATAACAACAATCAAATAGTCTTCAAGCCTAGGAATAATCTCTTCTATTAATTCCTTAGACTTGTCATCATTATCTTGTTGTAATGCTTCTACTAATTCTGAATAATCAATTCTGTCGTTCAACTATAGTAAAATATAAGT
>JAYPYN010000012.1:20476-26458 GCA_038154605.1 Balneolaceae bacterium | reverse complement strand
ATTTTTGCCTGTGCAAGATTGGAGATTTGTACAAATTGGCCAGCTAGTGAATTTAAGAGTTTCTAACGAGGCTGAAAGTTCAGCAAAAGGAATTATTAGTAGAAAAAGTCCTCAATTAGATGCCACTACTGGATTAGGGGAAGTTGTAATTTCACTATCCTCTGTTGGAAACAGTATATATCCTGGGGTACTAACGGAGAGTGTTATAGATATACAAAATAAGCCAAATGCAATTGTAGTGCCTCGAAGCGCATTGGTAGAGAAGGTGGAAACCGTTGTAGAACCTGAATCTAATACCATAATGTTAGATAAAACATATTCGGTGTTTGTTTCAATTGGCGATACAGTCGCAGAACTTCGACCTCTAACACTTGGTATTGAACAGGGAGATAAAATTGAGATAGTCGCTGGATTAAATCCTGGCGAGGATATCATCATCACAGGGCAGTCAAGTCTTAAAGATGGCGGGAAAATTCGCGTAGCTTCTGGTGTAGATTTTAGTTCTCCTGCCGGCTCTACCATAAATAACAATTCAGGAGGTTGGGGTAATGGAACCATCAGTAATTCGCAATCAGATTCAAGTAAAACTGAACGCAATAGAAACAGACCTAACTTTAGTACAGAAGATCGTGAGAAAATGCGCGAAAGAATGCAAAGCTTAAGCCCTAAAGAGCGACGGGCATTAATGGATAGTATTAGAACCGCTAATTCCTCAAATAATTAATATGGGTGGATTGTCAAAACTGGCGGTACAACGCCCCATAACTTTTTTAATGACGAGTCTAATTTTTATTGGATTCGGAATATTTGGTGTTCTCCAACTTCGGCTTAACCTTTATCCTGATGTTAGTTTCCCAACAATCACCGTATTTACTGGGTATGAGGGCGTTGCTCCAGAAGATATTGAAGCATTAGTAACTCGACCGATAGAAGAACAAGTTGGAAGTATAAGTGGTATCCGACGTGTGCGATCACTTTCTAGCCAAGGTGCATCAGTCGTAAAGCTAAATTTTAATTGGGGAACCGACCTGTATGAAGCAGAAAATGATGTAAGAAAGCAGCTTGGATTTGTTACCCGTACTATTCCTGATGACGCCGAGACTCCCTTGGTTTTTAGTTATGATCCGAACCAAGAGCCTATTGTTGTATTGGCAGTAACATCTGATGTTCGATCTTCTAGAGATTTGAGAACATACTCGACTCAAGTTCTTGAGCAAAGAATTGAAAGAGTAAACGGAATTGCATCAGCAGAAACATCAGGCGGACTTCAGCGCCAAATTAATGTTTCCATAGATAATGAAAAAATGAGACTTTATAATGTCACAATAAGTGATATTTCTAATAGATTAGCTGCTGAAAATATACAGGTACCCGCTGGACAGTTGATTGAAGGTAATACCGTATATTCATTAAGAACTATGGGAGAACTTAAAACTTTAAACCAAATAATGAATATCATTATTGAGGTTAGAGATGGTCAATCCCTTTACCTTAAAGACATTGCATCTGTACAAGATGGTATAGCCCAGCCTATTGGTAATGTACAAGTGAATGGAGAGGATGGGATTGTAGTCAATATCTATCGCCAGAGCGATGCAAATGTTGTTTCAGCGGCTAACGCAGTTATAGAGAATTTAGAGGTTATCAAAAAGGCACTTCCTGAAGATATCGAAGTTGAAATTCTTACAAATAAGGCGGAATTCATCAAAAAATCTATCCTAAATCTTCTTTTAACAGGATTACAAGCCATAGTTTTAGTTGTATTAATTCTATTACTATTCCTAAGAAGTGGACGTTCTGCACTAATCATTGCGATCTCAATTCCAGTATCTATTGTAACAACATTTGCAGTAATGAACTATGCCGATCTTAGTTTAAACATTATTTCTCTTTCTGGACTTACCCTTGCCGTTGGCCTTGTTGTAGATGATGCCGTAGTTGTATTAGAAAATATTTTTCGATTTAGAGAAGAAGGATACAATGGCAAAGATGCAGCCGTATTTGGTGCTAAAGAAGTTGCTGTCCCTGTTGTTGTATCTACTTTAACTACCTTAGTTGTATTTCTACCTATCCTTTTTGTGCCAGGTATTGCAGGGTTCTTATTCCGAGATTTAGCTTTAACCATCTCATTCTCGTTATCGGTTTCCTCATTGGTTGCTCTTACACTTATCCCAATGATGACTGCCCAATTCTTTAAAGACGGACAATCAAAATTTCAGTCTGAAAATAAAATAGCCTTATTTTTCAGTAATATGCTTGAAAAGCTAGAAACAGCTTATTCTAATAAATTAAATTCAGTTTTAAATCAGAGTGGACTTATTGTAATCATTGCTATCGTATTTTTTTCAGCAACACTTCCAATTTTTAATTTATTAGGTGGCGAGTTTTTTCCAAGAGTTGATGAAAGTGCATTTACATTAGAAGTAAGTAGAGAACCTGGAGTAAGCCTATTAGAATTAGAGCGATCAATAAAACACGTTGAGCAGGTTATTATACAATCTGTACCTGAAGCAAGAATAGTTGTCTCGGATTATGGAGATAAAGATGGAATTGAAGGTGCTGATAATCCAGGAGGATTTACTGGAACCATTCGTGTGGAATTAGTCGCTCAAAATGAACGAACACGTTCTCAATTTACTATTGTTAGTACTCTACTAAATGAACTAAGTATTGTACCCGGAATTGATGTAAAAGAAATAGTAATTGATCCACTAAGTCCTGATGGGGAAAATGGATTAATTGTACAAATTTTTGGGTTTGATCCTGAATTAAAGAAAAAACTGACTGATGGTGTAAAAGAAAAATTGGCTGAAATTCCTGGACTTGTTAGTGCATATAGCACATCCGATAAAGGAAGACCTGAATTACGCTTAATTATGGATAGAGAACGAATATCGCTAGTTGGTATGAGCACAAACCAAGTTGCGACAGCGGTTAGTGATGCAGTGCAAGGCAACATAGCTACAAGTTTTGTAGATCAAGGGGTAGAATTTGAAGTACTGGTGGAATTAGACCCCCGACAAAAATCTCAATCTACCGATTTAGAAAGCATTCAAATTCAAACACCTACTGGTGTATGGATGCCACTGAGTAACCTAGCTCGAATAGAACGATACACCGGTCCCACCAATGTAAATAGAATTGATCAAGAACGCGTAGTTGAAATTTATACAGAATTAGACGGCATTGACTTAAAAACCGCATCAAATAAAACACAAACTCTCTTAGATGACATACAATGGCCTGATGGATATAGATACGAATTAGCAGGATCTGCCGAAGAACAAGAAGAATCTTTTAATTTTCTGTTATGGGCATTCGCCATTGCAGGAATTTTAACTTATATGGTTATGGCTTCCCAATTTGAAAGTTTATTAGAGCCATTTATCATCATATTTACTATTCCACTTGCACTATCAGGCGTATTAATTTTATTAGGTCTTACATCAACACCTATTAGCGTTACTGCAATGGTTGGGCTAATTCTACTTTCAGGTATTGTAGTGAACAATGGAATAGTAATGATTGATTATATAAAAATTTTACAATCACGTGGAATGACCCAACATAAAGCCATTGTGCAAGGTGCTACTCGAAGACTCCGCCCTATTTTAATGACTGCATTTACCACCATATTATCTATGATTCCTTTAGCATTAGAAATTGGATCTGGTTCCGAAACTTGGAGCCCAATGGCTAGAACTGTAATTGGTGGTTTAACTATGTCCACTCTTTTAATGCTTTTTGTTGTACCCTGTATCTACAATCTAATTAACAAAGGCGTTAGTGCATTGGGTATCTCTAGTAACAATAAAATGGATCCATTACTTAACGAAGAGGTGATATAATGAAACAGTTTTCTCTTGCAAGTGGCGTATTAAAACGCCCTGTTACTGTTATAATGATGACATTAATCGTTGTTGGTTTTGGCATTTTTTCTTTAACCAATCTACGAATTACACTTTTCCCATCGCTTAATATCCCGATAATTGCAATCACAACAGGATATCAGAATGTAGCCCCAGAAGATATCGATCGATTACTTGTTACACCCATTGAAGGAGCTATATCTGCCATAGAAGGTATCGAGGAATTAGAATCGAATGTGCGTCGGGGAAATGCATTTATACGTATGAGTCTTTTTTCTGGAACTGATATAAGAAAAACAGAACTCCAAATTCAAAAAGCTATAGATCAGATACGAAACGATTTACCTGCCCAAGCTAGAGAACCTGTAATCTTCCAATTCGATCCTGAAAATCGACCAATCATGCAACTAAGCATCAATTCTTCTTTAAAAGGATTGGATGAATTACGAAACCTTGCTGAGGAGATTGTTGAACCGAATTTAGAACGCCTTATTGGGCTCGCATCTGCTGATACACGAGGTGGCTTAGAACGGCGAATTTACGTAGATATTTCTCCAATGAAATTAGCACAGCATAATTTAGTGCCTCAAGAAATAGAAAATGCCATATCGTCCAATAATAGGCAACTACCTATCGGAAATATAATTGCAAACTCGATTAGCTATTCTATACGCGCTCAATCTATGTATAAAACTGTAGAAGAGATACAAAACACTATTGTTAAACTCTCAGAAAATGAAATTCCAATACGGATAAAAGATGTAGCCGTTGTTTCCGATGGTTTCACAGAGGTTACCAGTTTAGTAAATGTAAATGGGAATAATAGTGTATCCATCGAAGTTCAAAAAAATTCTGATGCTAACACGCTCGACGTTGTCAATGCTGTTAAAGAGGTTGTACCAGAGATAAATAAAAAACTTCCTCCAGGCGTTGAATTGAGAATTTTAAGTGATGAAGGTCAAACCATAGATGATTCAATAAATAACCTTGCTCAGTCATCTTTAATAGCATTAGTGGTTGTAATAATAGTTATTCTAATTTTTATGGGAGGATGGCGCATCTCTTTAGTGGTTGCCTCATCTATTCCTGTTTCAATTTCGGCATGTTTTGTTGCCATGTATGCCGTTGATCTTACACTTAATATCTTTACTATTTCTGCCCTTGCATTAGCTATTGGTCTTTTAGTTGATAATGCCATTGTTGTTTCTGAAAGTATCGCACGTAAATTAGAAGATGGATTATCACGATATGATGCAGCTTTAACGGGCACGAATGAGGTAGTCGGCCCGTTGTTAGGTTCAACCCTAACCACTCTAGGTGTTTTTATTCCTATTACTCTTATTTCTGGAATTCAAGGTGAGATTTTTAGAGAATTTGCGCTCACCATCAGCTTTGCTATTGGTATTTCATTTATTGCCTCTATAGTACTTGTACCTGTGATCGCATCTTTATTGTTAGATTCTAAACAATTTGTTAAAAGTGGATTTATTTTTACAGCAATACATAAATTTGAATCTGGATATGGTTTTCTACTTCGATGGATAATGCATCATAAATGGATTCCTACATGTACATTGATAGGGATACTTTTCGGCACCTTTGCTTTATTACAAAATATTGATAAAGAAGGATTCCCAGAATCTGATTCCGGTGAAGTTGATGTGAATGTACGCCTACAAGAGGGCACTAAACTTGTAAAAACTGTTGAGGTTATGCAAGCCTTTGAAGATATACTGCTAACAAAGCCAGAGATTGAAACACTGATCTCAAACATAGGGCGCAGTAGATGGGTTGAACAAAGCAATGCTGGCAGCTTTTCAATTAAATTAGTTCCTCTTGATGAACGATCGATATCAAGTAATGAATTAGCGGCTAGTATAAGACAAGAATTAACATCTCCAGGTGTAACTGTAAGCGCAACTGTTGAAGGTGGAGGACTCAGATTTGGAGGTCGTGGATTTAGTTTTGGAGGAGGATCGCTGAGATTAACTTTTATTGGGCCAGAAATGGAAGAACTTTTAAAAATTTCAAACATAATTGAAACACGTCTTCTTGATGATCCAAATATTACTTCTGTTGATAATGGGAGAACTGATCCTACACCAGAACTACA
>JAYPYN010000012.1:16965-20466 GCA_038154605.1 Balneolaceae bacterium | reverse complement strand
GATAGAAACCGTATTGGTTTACTTAATTCTGGAGTTGCAAATGTTGCTAATAACCTACGTACTCAAACCCTTGGCAACCAAGCTGGATTTTATAGAGCTGAAGGCCGCGAAATACCCATTGAAATCCGTACTACAAAAGATGCTCTTACTTCTCGCGAAGATTTATTTGACTTACAAGTCCTTCAATATGAAAATCAAAGAATACCAGTAGTGGCAGTAGGCGAATTTGTTGAAACCAAGGGTGTTGATTCTTACCGTAAACGAAATCGTGAGGTTTTGTTAGATGTTAACATTCAGTTCAATGGGGATGCCAATGAGTACAAACAATTAATTACCAATTTTATCGATGAAGAAATCGTTTTACCCGATGGATATAGATATGATTTTACTGGCGCAAGTGCTGAAACTGAACGTTCCTCTACACAATTTCTGTGGGCAGGTATAGCAGCAATATTATTAATGTTTATGATTATGGCTTCCTTATTTGAGAACTTCCGTGATCCATTTGTAATTTGGTTTTGCATACCAATGGCAATATTTGGTGCATTACTAGGGCTCACACTCATTGGTGCCTCCTTAAGTGTTACAGGAAATATTGGACTTTTTATGTTAGTGGGCATTATACTAAATAATGGAATTGTCCTTGTTGATTATATGCATCTTAAAACAAAAAATATGAAGATAGATGTATTAAATACCGATAGTTTAATTTGGTATTATCCTTTCATACCTGTGTTTTTTTGGAGAAACAAAATGACCCTACCCAATTCTGATTTCTTAAATGAAATCATAGATGCAGCAAAAAGAAGAATGCGACCGATTGTACTCACTGCCGTTACTACCATCTGTTCAATGATTCCATTGTCTTTAGAGCTTGGTGCTGGTGCAGAAATCTGGAGCCCATTAGCTAAAACTGTTATTTTTGGCTTAAGTTTTGGAGTACTATTTACTTTGTTTATAACTCCAGCATTATCCATTGGGTTGTTCCAGTATTTACAATGGAACAAATTGTATTTTAAAAAATTTATTGTACCAATTTTTAAAACTAAATCACATCTTTTAGAATTAGAAAATAAAATAGAAACATAATCTAGTAGTTTTTTGATATGCTAATTTACATTTACATATGTTTTTTATATTCTAAAAAAAAATAATAAAAGGAGAACACTATGAGTAAAACAGGTAATTTTATCGCAGGTTTGGTTACAGGGGCAATGGCAGGAACGGTATTGGCTTTACTATATGCTCCTGATACTGGGAAAAATACAAGAGATCGTCTTTCATATCGACTAAGTAGTTACAGAGATGAATTAAATGATTTAATTGACCAACTAAGTCAAGAAAAACAAAAATTGATTTCTGAAGCAAAAGAGAAAGGTGAGGCAGTAGTTTCTGATGCTAAACAAAAAGCAGACCATTTAATTAGAGAAGCAGAGGGTTTATTGCATTCAATAGAAAAATCTTAATCCTTTTCATTGCTAACCTTGATTATATAACTAAGCCATCGATCAATGATCGATGGCTTAGTTATAATTTTTTCTACTACAATTCTTATTCTAAAAAAGTCTATTCTTTATTATTCTTCCAAACATTATATATCTCATCAAAAAGAACTGTATCTATTTTTATGGATGCATCTTCCCTCAAACGTTTTAATTCTGAGGTTAAACTATTATAAATTTTATATCTAGTTTCGATATTTGCAACCTGCTTTATGTTATCTTTTTCAGTTATATTTTTGGTTAGAACATTAAATACTAACCAACCCTGAGGCTCTGAATATGCAATCGTTGGCATTTGTAGAACAGCTTTCTTTACCAAATCAAAATCATTATCAGTAATGCTGATAGAACTTAACTCAATTTTTTCATATGAGTCATAACTTATAGGTGGATCGCCCGATAGTATTGCCTCCTTAATTTTCTCAGCATCTTTCATACTCTTCGCATAGATTTTCCAATACTCTGCTTGCAAAAATATTTCTTTAGAATTAATTAATCTGTTTGTATAACTTTTGGGGATCTCAACCATCGATGTATCGTCAATAGCGGCCATTGTTAAGTCGTATTGGTATAATTCAGAAAGAATCTCAAAGCCTCTTTTTTTAACTTTTTCTTTCACTCTTTCATCATTATCGTAATTTTTTTCTTCCGCTAGCTGATATAGAACTTCGTTTCTTAATCCTCTCCCAATCGATGCTCCAGTTTGGTTTTTTGATTCTTGAAATGATAAATAAGGTAACCACAAAAGGTAATCACCAAAGGTAAAGTTTATCACTTTATCTTCGTTCTCAAATGTAGCTAATACTTTATTTTGATCAAAAGAGGTAGCTAATAATTCAATTCTTTTATCTGTCCAAATATTGGATGTGTTATGTTCTCGGTTTCTCTTTGAACTTATAATTACCTGATCATCTAAATTCAAGATAACTTGCCTCAAATCAGATATATTTGCTCGATTCGGTTTTACGTTTAAGCCTTCCATCAACGTTCTGATATAGTCGTTAGAAACTAATTGCTGTTTTCGAAGCCTTAATTGGCTAGTTACCCCTTTTTTTCTGTATTGGAAATCATCTTCTGTAAGCATTGCAGGAAAAACTATATACTCTACAAATATTATGTGATATCCATACCTTGTTCGTATTGGTTTAGTAAATTCTTTTTCATTGGTCGAATAAGCCGCTTCTGCAAATGCATCTTCAACTCCAAAATAACTTACTGGCCCTATATATCCTGCTGTAGAATCATATTCAGGTGTTTCATAAAAATCATTAGCTACGTCAACGTAATCCTCTCCATCTAGTAATCGTTGATAGGGCTCTTCTAAATCATCAGGGTTTTTACTAAAAAGATGACGAACGTATACTTTTCGTTGCTTTTTTGCATATGCTAATCTAATTTCATCATCGGTTGAGGGTTCTAAAAGCTGATCCATTTCATCAACGAAATACATATCAACCATTGATTTTCGTTCTTGATATGCAAGAGCTCCTTGATAAATAGGATGGGCTATCAATCCCTTTTCTGCCCCAGTTTGTGCAAGTAAAAGATTATCTATCATCTGATACATATAGCCATATCTTTCTTCTTTTGTATCATTCCTTCCAGTAGAAATCAAGTGATCAACATATTCTGATTCAAAATCAAAGACAGTTCGCTCTACTCCATTCACTTCGAACAAAACATCTTTATCTAAATTGTAATTTGATTCATTTTTACATGCTGTGGACAAGATTATAAATAATATAAAAAAGAATGGCTGCCTTCTAAGAAGGCAGCCAATATTATCAAAAAAAGATTTTTTCATTAAAAATAAAGCTTTAAGTCAACAATGGTTGTTTTACCAAGATACTCATATGGTACTTGAGCAAAATCAACTCCTATTGCCATTCCTGAATTTGTTTTTAATGTAAAACCTGCTCCATAAGTAAAATGGGAATCTACATCATCTCCAAGTAAAAAATCTTTGTAGCCACTTCGTACATGAAATTTAACAGTATTT
>JAYPYN010000012.1:8804-16955 GCA_038154605.1 Balneolaceae bacterium | reverse complement strand
TATTTGATATATAACTTAATTCAGATCCAGAGTCAAAGTTAAGTTTATTATCATTCGTCTGTTGCATTTCACTAAGTAATTTAAGCTCCAAATTTTCTTTCTTAATAACTGGAACCATTATTCCAAATTTAAAGGATAATGGTAAATTCCAATCATCAAGCTTTAAGTTGCTTACTAAGTTTTCATTATTTCCTTCACTTGTTGGATCTAAATCTGAAGTTGATTCAGTATTAATACCAAACAATTTCATATTATTTCCAAAATTTGAAATAGATGCACCTATAATAGTTCCATTCACATAGTCTGTCTTTAGTAAAAATCCCATATCTAAACTTACAGCATCTGCTACCATGTCGAATATTTTTTGCTGAATGTATTTTATACCTCCACCAAAGTAAAAGTTTTCAGTAAGATTTTGAGAGTATAATGCACTAATGCTTAAATCATGAGCTCCAAATGTTGCACCGATGCCTAGAGGTCTTTCTTCGGTACGAATTAATTGACGTCCATAATCTATATAATTCAATCCTAGACCTATGCTTTTACCTCGCTTTTTTCCAACAGGGAAGACCATTGCAGCTCCATAGATATCAACATCTACAAAATGTTGATTAATACTAAAAAAACCAGAACTGTATGTCCCACCTTCATTTTCTACAGATATTCCTGCCGGATTCCAAAATATAGCTTCTGCTCCGGATACATTTACGGTATTAGCATGTCCAAGAGCTGAACCTTTTGCCCCAACACCCATAGTTAAAAATGGTGCAGCTGAAGTTCCAACTCCATATTGAGCTTGCACAGAAATTAAGGCAAGTACTAATATTAGTTTTGTAAGAATTAACTTTTTGATCATTTTTTTCACTGTACTTACCTTATTTGATTATTGCGAATTTGTTAACATATTCACCAATACCAGGTGCCTTTACATGATAAAAATAAACTCCATAAGCTACCTCTTCATCATCGTTAGATACTAAATCCCATGCTAAGGAACCATCATTAACTCCTCCGTCATGTTCCAAAGTTCTAATTAATTCGCCTCGAATATTAAAAATCCTAACTGTACAAATACTTGGTAAATTAAAGAACTCAATTCGCCTTTCTCCTCTTCCAGCAAACCTATATGGTCTTTCCCAAGATGCGCCCCCTACATATGGATTTGGAACTACATAAATATCATCCAGTTCTTTTTTAGCAAGTTCATTATCTAACGAGCTAGCACGCATCGCAAACTGAAAAGAATCATCAGAACCAAATTCTCTTGTTGTTGAGATACGTATTTTATCACCTGGTGAGGGTGCAATATCAGACCCATCTGCAATAAACTCTATTGTAAATAAATATTTAATTCGGTTTTTACTATCGCGTCTACATAATATGAGTTTATCGCCAGCAGTTAGATCATCTGTATCATCAAAATCTAAAAATAATAACTCTGCCGATTCTTCATTGTTTATGTTTTTTGGAAGAATAGGTAACGGTACTCTTGTAAACCTTATTCCAAAGGGTTGGCCAAAAACAAACGGTGGTGTATAAGATGTATCATTTATATCCACAAATTCTAATTCAAAATCACTATCTGTAGGTTTAAAATTATTAGTAATAGGCTGTTTGTCTGTAGGATAATTGGGACTTATGAATAAATTCCATTCAGATGATACTCCATCAAGATTAGTTGGATCTAAATCAAACAATTCATTTTCTTGGCCTTCGTTTGAAATCCAACCTGTTTTATTGGCTATTAACAATGTTGATTCATCATTAGTAAAGTTTACTGTGAATCCATCTATAATACTTGTTGATCCTTCAAAAATGGCTGATTAAACAAGATCTTTAATTTGTGTTAATTCTATTACACTATCACTAACCGGATTCCTATAATCTCCTTTTGTACTAGCAGTATCGCTAAAGGTTATTTCGTATAGTTTGGTTTCATCGATTTCACTATCAATAACTATATTTACGGAGGCATAGCCAGTCCCCGAACCGCTAGTTACTGAGCTTAAATCTGATGTTGCACCACCTTCAACAAATCCTGCGGGCATTGGGGTTGGAATTACCACTGCCGCATTTTGCGATGTACCAGTAGGAAAACCTGCATTATTAACAGCAATTCTAAATATATTTTCTTGAGGATCAATACCTGAATCATCACCCTCAACGGAGGGTAGACCTCTATCATAAGCCACTATAGCGTAGTAATACACCTTTCCATTTTTAACATCATTATCTACGTAATAAAACTGTAACCCTGAATTATCACCTAAATCGTACAAAGCGTCACCTTCTAACACTCTTCTTACACCAGAAATATTGTTATTTAAATCCCATTGTGCTATAGGTTTATAAAAGGTAGGGGTTCCATTGATATCCGTAATCGTTTTTGAATCGCTCAATAAATTATTTGTTCCTTTATATAATTTATAACCTTCAAAATCTTTTTCTTGCAAAAATCTATCATAACTACTTATGGATAAAGTATCCCAAGAAAGTATAACCTGTTGATCGCCTGCACTCGCTTTTAATGTTGGTGGTATGGGCGGTTGAGCGAAATTATAATCTGCATTGTAGATGTTTTGAACAGTTCTTCTATTTTTAAAAAAATCTTCTTTATTCTCACCAAATATCCAGGCTGTAGAAAATCGATCAGTGGTTTTTTGTCCACTTCCCTCCCCAAATAATTCTACTTCCCCAGACGTAAACAATACAAATGGTTCATTAGACACTACTTGTCCAGGTTCTTCATAATCAGGATTATCAAATAAATTTTCATTTATTTTTTTAAACATCCAAGTATCGTTACTTAATTGATCAGGTGCCTCATAATTTGGTCTAGTATCTAAATCGAAACCAGTCAATCCAATTTGGTCTGATTCATTTACATCAAGTTTATTAAAATTAGGTTCGCCTTCATCAGGTTTACCATCACCTTGACCCTTATCAGCTCCGGTATATTCTAGATCAAATGGTCCTATACCATCTGGTCCAAGATCATTATTTAACTTCTCACCTTCATCCCATATTCCATTACCATTTTCATCTTCATATCCTACCCAATCAAGATTTTCGTCTGAAGTGAACCAAATCCCAGCTTTATATGCAGACCGTTCGGTATAAGGTTCCCCGTAGTAAGATTCGAATTGTACAGGATCATAATTTTGAGTAATGTATGCATCAATTTCAGATTGACTTGTAAGTATCTGAGAAGCAAAAGAAAATCTGTCTTCATCAATTATACCATCTTGATCGTCATCTATTCCATTGGTATTATTTCCTGGAGATTCCAAAAATGCAAAGCCAGTATATCCAAGTTTGTATGTATTTTGTTGCCCTCCTGTAGGATCACCAATGCCATCAGAATCCCACCCATATACTAAATCAAGTAAATTATCATAAGCAGCATTATCATCCGTTTCTTCATTACCTAAACCATAATCAACTATTTGCGAAAAATATAGGCTATCATAATTAGTCTCTGTTCTATTGATAACATTGTAAATGATGAACATTGCATCTTCCGATAAAATATTCGCCCATTGAAATGTTCTCACTTTCATTTGTAAGCCTAATCCACCTTTGGTTGAATCTGAAGGACTAGCATGATATACACCAAATGCACTGTGTGGCCCTTCAGTTTCTATATTTAGGGCATATTCATAATCTGTATAATCATCCATTACATAATAAGATTCTAAGTCTGCACTTGCTAATTTGCCATTTCTACCATTCCAGAAACCTCCCCATCCAGAATCTTCATCTAATAGTTTGTCAGGCCAAAAATTTGGCCAACTAGTTTTGTCATTAGATAAAGCAGGAGTTGGAAGAATCCCTACATTCTCAGGATCTGGATCAGTTCTAAGAGGGTTGTTGAATCCAGGTAGAGGCATCCAACCCCAAATACTATCTTTTGTATATGGACTTTCTCGTTTACCCTGATCACGATAGTTAATCATTACAGGATTTAAAGAGGTATCTGGAACAAACGATCCGGATAATACTATGTCTAAATATTCTTGAAAATTATTTACTTTATTAGGTGCAACTCCTGGCACTTTTGCTGCTACAAGTACACCTATACCATCGATATGTCTACCGCCAACGCCTCTAGGCCAAACACCCCAGGGTATTTCATTCCAACGTGATAATTCCCCATGATTACGAAAATTTGTTTCAATCAAATTTCCATCTAGTATACCTACAGCTATGTTGCTGAATTCACCCCTATAAACTATACCATTATATTCTTCAGGAATAACATCATTCTCATTTTGAGCAATTACAGGTATACAATAAAAAAGTATTAGAGCAAGAAATATGCTCGATTTAATTAATCGATTAAATTTTTTCATTTTCTTTAAAAGTTATAGCTTAATCCAAATTTAAAATTTCGTGGTGCACCACGCCTTTCTTGGCTGTAGAACCATTCATCATAGGTGTTTAATCCTCCTGGTCTTCCATCTCCACCTTTTAAATCAAAAAGATTTGTTGACTCATCAGCACGTCCAGTATCTGTAAAAATTCCAAAATGAGGAGATGAATCAAATACATTATTTACCTGTATGAAAAACTCAATGTTATGAGCTAATGCAGGTGGTTTAAAATATGCACGAATATCTGAATTAAACCATGCTGGTGTATTCTCATTATTGGGAACTAAAGAAATAATATTTTCTCTAGTTGATGTGTATGGGTTTCCAGACTGAAATGTATTAATAGCCGATAAGGTTAAACCAAATTTACTATTCCAAGTAATAGAATTATTTAGAACATTTCTCTTATCCCAATTTAATCTATTTATTCTTATTACATTAGCTAAACCAAGCTGGGTTCGATAAAAACGTTCATCTGGGTTAGAAGCCGATCCATTTGCAAATTGTAATGTATAATCAAGGGTCCATGAAAATTGACCTCTTCCTCTTTCATATAATGATAATGTAACACCTTTTACTGAACCATAATCAATATTATCTAATATGGTAGTCGGATTAGAACTATTTCTACCCACATTGTCTTGACCTGCTAGCCCACGAACATCTTTAGAAAATACGGTTAAATCTAACCCCATACTTTCTGTAATACCTTGTTGCAATCCAACCTCAAATTGTAAAGTACGCTCTGGGGCTAAATTAGCATTACCGAGAACATTAACTAGCGCTGATTGATCATATCCGAATTCATTGTTTCGGTACAAATTATACAGCTGAGGGGTCATAAAGAAAAACCCAGCAGAAAATCTCATCACTCCTGTCTCTGAAATTGGGAATGCTACCCCTAATCGCGGACTAATTTGTAATGTAGCATCTGCTGTTAACCTGTTCGAAATTGTTTTAGTTGAATCATTAGGATCGATAATTCTAGAAAAATTAAATTGAGTGTAATCTCGTGGTACTACAAAATTTGGCTCAAAATAATCGAATCGTAACCCTGCATTAACAATAAGATCATCAAATTCTAACTTAACTTGTGTATAAGCAGATCCTTCCCATGGCTTTACTTCCAAGTTATATTCAGATTCCGATCTGTTTGCGCTATTATCAATCTCATTTATTATTATTTCAAAACTCGTATTATCTAAGTTATGAAATCTAGCAGATATCCCTGTTTTCCATAAAACTATATTATTCAATTGTGATGTATAATCTGCTACAATTGTGTGAGATCGAGTTATTTCTTGTGAAGAGTATAAATCGTTTCCTCCCATGGCAAAAGCGAATCCTCCTTGCTGTGAATTTAAATTTGGTTCTACATATCGGTCATCAAGTACACCAGTTGCAGATATGTCATCATATAAAAAACTATCATTTTGATCTTTTAAATAACTATAAGATAAATTTGCAAAAGAATTATCACCCATAGTATATCTAAGACCTACTATATGGGTTTGGTTTGAAAATTCATATGGATTTATACCATCCGGATTATATTTGTACAAATGATTATAGTTTTTTCCATCTCCAAATTGATAAAATAAATTATAGTCCAATTTTAAATTGCCGCTTAATTCATATACAATCGAACTATTTAATGACAATCGTTCTTGTCGATTTAACGATTCAAAATTACCACTTCCAGTCGACTCAATTAACCAAGAACTGGGATCAACACCCGATGATTTTATGTTACTACTTTGTACATCACTAGGCTTGAATAGATCACGACCAATTAAGTGGCCATCCCATTTTACATATCGTAGAGTTGTTTGAATTCCTAACTTATTTTTTATTATAGGACCCCCTAACGAAACTTGATAATCCTGATCACCTATTTTTGGTGCTGCCTCATTATAACTAAACATTTGATTAGAGAAATCTACTCCTGTGTACTTTCCTACTCTATCTTCATTTCTAGTAACAAATTCCAAATTTCTATTGCTGACAATTCTACCAAGATATCCCAAAAAATTTCCAGTCCATTCAGAGCTTACACCTTTTGTAACAATGTTTACCACACCACTAGTAGCTTGTCCATATTCTGCGTTAAATACCCCACTAATAACCTCTAAACTTGATACCATATTTTGTTCCACATCAAAAGAAGCACCATTATTAAATGCATTATTTATTGGCACTCCATTTACCAAATAGGCCACTTCTCCAATTCTACCACCTCGAAAGTGACCATCAACTACACCAGCCTGTTGATTTATAGCTTCATTAATACTTACTAGTGGAAGTGCTTCCAATTGTTCTGAGCTTATATAAGCTGTAGTTGTAGTACGATCTTTTTCTACTATAGGGCGTTCTGCCGTAATAACAATTTCTTCCCCTTCAATAACTTCTTCACTCATAGTCATATCCACAGTGGTAGTTTTATCAACTATCACTTCTACTTTTTCGACTTTCACGGTTGCGAATCCTATATATGAAAAAATAACCGTATAAGTTCCTGGGTCTAAATTAACTATCGAATATTTTCCATCAATATCTGTTAATGTTCCTTTAGTTGTACCCTCAATAAATACTTGCACTCCTATAAGAGGTTCATTGAAATCATCAATTACAGTTCCTGCAATCTTGCCTTTAGTGCCCTTATTCTCTTCCAAATCTTTAGAAAAGATATTTTCAGAGCCTATAGAATGCATATTTAGTATAAAAACAAGTATAAGTGATAGTGATAAATTTTTCTTCATAATAAAAATTTTTAATCGGGTGCAGCAGAATACTGCACCCGTAAATTTAAAGAAAGGCTTAGCTTATTTAATAAGCGTCATTTTTTTGGATTGAACAAAATCAGCAGTACTAATTCTATAAACGTATATTCCAGAAGCTAGACCTGAAGCATCGAATACTACTTCCTGAGGACCACTAGAATATTTCTTGTTTTGCATTAGAGTAGCCACTTTCTGACCTAGCATATTAAACACTTCTAAGGTAACATCAGATGCTACTGGAAGAGTAAACTCTATTTTAGTACTAGGATTAAAAGGATTAGGATAATTCTGTTCTAAACTAAATCTAATAGGTTTATCATCTTTTAGATTATCATTAGAGGTGAAGATGGCATCACGCCCAACCAAAGCAACAACATCCCATGAAGAAGGTGTATTCCACCATCCTCCGAATCCGGCGCCTCTAGCCCAGTTTACCTGAGATTCTCGATTGTTTCCATCCGCATCGTTCACCCCTATACCCAATGGTATAGTTGTGATGTTCTCTCCAGTAGGGAACACAAAATCACTATTGGTTGAATTTATTCCGCTTAAATCGTTAGTACTTATAATTGAAAGCAATCTATACATGCCTGCATTAGTAGTATCACCTATAGTAGCTGAAGTTGGTATATCACCATTTAATTCACCTTTATTGTCATCATATCCATGCATATATCCTACACCATCTACATATAGTCCACCTCTCCATTGGTAATCTGGTTCTTCACCGACCTCAAATCCTGAATGATCTGATCCTGTAATTACTGATGCTGGTTGGTACGCTCCGATACCAAATTCCCAGCTATCATGCTTCCAACCTGCACCACCTCCTCCTGGACCTGGGTCAGGTGTAAACTCGAATACATCATCTGTAATTTCTGCATAAACAATCATATAGTTAGAACCTGTAAGAGTTTCATATCCGATCCAAAATTTAGCAGAGAGATCTTCATCATCTGGTAAAGCACCGTCTGCAAGCATCTTTCTATTTACATCTA
>JAYPYN010000012.1:462-8794 GCA_038154605.1 Balneolaceae bacterium | reverse complement strand
ATGACTCTGTAAGTGTTGGATGAGGAGCAGCGATAGTGTGCGTTAAACTCAACCCATCTTCAGGAGTTATCTCTCCAAGCAAAGCACCACCTGCAGTAGATGTAAAGGCTGTATCCGCATAATAAACTTGATATTTGGCTGCACCATTATCAGTCACAGTAATTGTGTTTATACCATTACTTGCTGTTACAGTAAAAACAGGGGCAGGGGGGGCAACATCAGTTATACGAGATAACACTACATTATCTATCCAAATAGAAGATGTATCAGAATTTACTTCAAAACCAACTCTCATATTTTCCCAAATTTTATCTTCTGTTGCTCCAAAATTTAAGGTATATGTTTTCATTTCATTTGTTACAGATATCAAACCTTCTCCTGGATTTGGCCACCATCGATCCCAACTATCACCAACTTGCCCTAAAAACACATGTATGTTTTTTGATTCAGCTGTAGTTTTTGCATCAAATTTGAGCTCGTATGGACCTACATATATGGAATCTAATTGTTCTTCATCAAATGTTTGATTGGCCTGAAAATCATAGATGTTTCCAGTACCAGGAAGATCATTAAAAACTAACATACCGTCAGTAATTGCCCCTTTTTCGCCTAAGTCCCAGTCACTATTAGCAGAAAAATCTCCGTTCTTGATAATATTATCAGATACTTTTCGTAGTTTTACAGTATCTATGTAAATGCTGGATGTGTCTGATGAAATCTCAAAACCTAATCTCATTGCTTCCCAAGTTTCAGTAACAAAGGTTGTTAATGTATACGTTGCAGTTGTATCACCTATTGTCAGAAGCCCTTCGCCCGGATTAGGCCAATAACGTGACCAAGAATTTCCTACTTGCCCTAAGAATACATGTATATTTTTACCTTCTTTGCTTGCGCGAGCATCAAAAGATACTTCGAAAGTACCACCTCCCGCTAATAAAGCAATGTCTTCAGCAGACAAATTTTGATTTACTTGCGCATCGTAAATATTATCCGTTGCCTGCAACCCTGTAATTGCTAATTCTCCGTTTACAATTGCAGCTGTACCTTTATCTCCTGTATCATCATTCCAAGAATCTAAAGTTGTCCCTGAAAAATCTCCATTTTCGATAAGATTTTCTCCGTAAAAAGCATTTTGAGCGAATGAATATGAAGTTACACTCACCGCTAAAATTACTGTTAATATCATTGATGATATTATTTTTGTAGTAGCTTTGTGCATGTTTATATATGTTTTAAGTTAATGTGAAGAGGCGGTTAGTGAAGATTAGACCTCTTAAATATTAACTTTATTTTATTGAATAGCTGACAAATAAACAACACTTACTTGAGATTTTTTCTCATTATTTTAAAATTTTAGTTTAGCATTTACTATAATTGAACAATTTTGTTTAATTGAATTTAATTTTTTTGCTTTAGCTTAAGAAATTTATAGTAAAATGTGAGAAAAATTCCCACATAATTGGGATTTTTTCTTAATTTATTATTTGTAAAATCTGGATATGAAAAAAACAACATTACAGGATATATCAAAAAATACAGGATTATCAGTATCCACGGTATCCCGAATACTTAGAGGTGAATCAGGAGCTAATTCTTACAATGTCGAAAAAACAATAAATGCAGCTCTAAAACTTAAATATCCTCTTAATATTGGTTTTTTAAAAACGAAATACCAATTTAAGTCACCGATTCGCATTGCTTTACTTACAACTTTTTTTCCTGGAGAATTTTATTCTTCGTTATTCTCAGGAATTAATAAAGCAACCGATGGTACAAATTTTGATATCACCATCCATCATCTCAACACTAATCATACCGATATTATCAACTATACAAAAGATCTTATTTCTCAAGACTTTCATGGAGCAATATTATTTTTACCATTACTTGATAATCAATTTTATGCCAAACTTGTACAAGAAATACCTGCGTCTTTTGCCTTAATTTCAATCTTACCCATACAAAACCCTTCTATCGACACGATAACTTTTGATTCCTACGGTGGCGGTTACCTTGTTGCACAGCATTTTCATAAAAAGGGGTATCATGATGTTGGAATAATTGATGGACCCTTTGACCGGCATGAATCCTTACTTCGAAAAAATGGGTTTTTAGATTATATATCAAAGCATAATAATATAAATCTAGTTTGGAATTACAGTGGTAATTTCAACTATTTAGATGGGTTTACTGCTTTTGCACATTATTTAGATAGTACAAATAAACCCCAAGCAATTTTTTGCTCAAACGATATTATGTGTATCAGTTTTCTTTCTAAAGCGACAGAATATGGCATTAAAGTACCAGAAGAACTTGCTTTAGCAGGTTTTGATGATTTACCTATGTGTGAATATGTTCACCCAGCTATTTCATCCATTAAAACAGATTATTTCCTACTTGGTAGAAAAGTTTTAGGCGCTTTAACTAGCAAGTTAAATGGAAACGATTTTCAAATGGGAATACAAAGTTTGATTCCCGTTTCTTTATCAAAAAGAGATTCAACCTAATTTAATTACCTTTCTGTATATTTAAATACCGCCTGTAATATTCTTGTGCTTTTACCGTATCACCTTTGATTAGATAAAATCTAGTGTAGTTGTACAACATCCTAGCAGAATTTGGGTTTATACGCTCACTTTCTTTTAGCCAAAATTGGGCGTTATCGGTATTACCTCTCAGAAGGTATAGCGAAGATAATACATCCATATATCTTGAATCATAATTCCCATCATTCAGTATCTGAAGTATCATATTCGCTAAATAATGGTCTGTTGCCCTATTATTAATTGCATATTCAATTCCTTTTTCAATAAGATTAATTGAGTTCAGTTGCCATTTCATAAGTTCATAGTAATGAGCAAATGCATTAACTGTGTCATTCCTTGCTTGTAAGGTATTAATCACTTCAGTTAAAATAGGTGGTACAAATCTTGATTCTCTAGAAGACACAGCAGCTATTGAATCTATAAATGTAGAGGTTAAATATTCATCATAGATACGTTGAAATACCTCTAGTTCTTCTTCTACCGTAATCCCTTTTTTAAATGGATATCCAACAAGTAACCTATCAATACCAAGCCTAGCATATACATCTTCAAATTGAGTAATTGCCTTTGGTGATTCAAACTCATTAGTAATTTTCTTAGTTCTTAATCTAGGAAGGCTAATTACTTGCTCTAGAAATAAATCTGACATCAATTGATGCCCCACATGATTTGGATGCAGATGATCAATAAATAAGGATTCATCTTCAATGCTGCTTTCAGAAGAAGCACGTAGAAGTTTTTCCGTTTCAACAATGGTAACTAAATCGGAAACACTCAATTTTCGGATTACTTCATTCATAGCTTTTGGGGCTCTAAAGCGAATTCCATCTAATTCTTTTGCTTCTTGGTATTTTTGAAATGCAGATACTGTGTCTCCAGAAACAAATAATTTTTCTGCATCTTGAAATACTTTTAACGCCGTTTGATCATCAGTTAATGGTTCTTGATCTTTTAAATTTGAGGCAACAGTACCTATGAATACAGGTATATTATTACTTGTAAACTGGTTTACAACATCTTCAATGTTTGACTTAAATTGCTGAATTCCATGATGATAAATTTTTCCATTAAGTTGAATGTTAGAATTTCTGATTACTTTCGCCATCATGGTTCTTCTTTCGCTAGTTTCCTCACTATTGCTTGATGCAATAGACTCCATCCACTGATAAAATCTCCAATTTTTCAGCCAAAGAATTAAACGCTTAATGCCAATGTTATTTACAAATCCAAACTGAGTGGATCCCGCGCCAAAAGAACCATAATATTCATTATGGCCAGCATAAATTATAATTGCATCTGGTTTATAATCCATCACTCTCTTAGATAAATCGCGGATTACATAGCTATTCACCGCTGTCATTCCAAGATTTACAACCTCAACATTTACACCTTCAGTATTCAACAGTAATCGCTGTTCTAGCTGATCTGAAAAACTATAATAAAAGTTGTAGGGAAAGCCTTGCGTTGATGAACCACCAAATACAAATATTCTAAAAGTATTTGGTTTCTTTTGTTTTCTAAAAGCATTAGGTGCAATTTGAGGGGTAAAATTAAGGAAATATCTTCCAATGAATTTAGGATTCGATACAAGAAATTTTGAACTGTTGGGTGCTTCAATAAATAAATCTTGAGCTTCTTGATTATACCCACCTAACCTTAACCCTCCTTCTATCAACAAAAGAACTAGAAATGGTACGCACAATGTTATAAACCAAAATAGCAGTTGCTTCGAATATTTATTCATTACATTTCTTTTCTTTGATATTTAGTTAGGAAGATGGCCTCACAGAATACTAAATATATATTTATTCGATTAATTTTTTGTGCCAATATTCTGCTTTCTCATTTTCATTATTTGAGGAATAAATTTTGATTAACGCATGTATTAATTTTGTATCAATCATTCCATTATTTAATGCTTTAAGAATACTGTTTACTGTATAAATATCTAAATTTTTGTTTCCCAACTGATAATCGACAATACTATGTATCAAATCTTTATTGAAGGGTAGCCAAGAGAACAACTCATAACTTGCTTGTGCTACAAGTAATGAGTCTTTTTGTAATTTAGCTTCATTAATAACTTTCTGTAATCCTAATGCTACTATGTTTCCATTAACCCAAGTGGTAGCTCCAACAGAATCTGCGAAGGATTTGCTTTGCAAGTAGTTATATTCTTGAATAAATAGTTCTAGTTCTTCGTCAGGATTTAATCCCTTAATAAAAGGATATCCATTTGTTAATCTAATTATTGGGGTAATTGCATAAGCTTGTTCAAATAAACTTTCGGGATCAGGAACATCCATTACACCTATTCTTAAATATGGATCTAACAAACCTACTTTATTTATTTCTCGAAAAAATAATTCAGCTATAATTTCATGACCTATTTTTGTAGGATGGAGGTGATCAATAAATAATGAATGATCAGCTATCTTGGATTCTGATAACTCATTTATTGTGGATTCAATATCCACTAGATATACACTTTTTTTCTTAGCAAATTGTATAATTATTTCATTGATTGCTACCGGTGCTCGAAATCTAATAGCATCTAATTCTTTGGCTTTAGTCAATTGAATAATTGCATTATCAATATCGCCTAATGACAAATATCTATGGCCTAGGTCATATGCGTTATGTGCTTCCCATAACGAACTTAAAGGGGATTGATCTTTTAAATTTGAGGCTACAGTTCCTATAAATATTGGAATCTTTTTTTTTCTTAATAGCGATTCAATTAATTCAAGATTCCTCTCAAATTGCGTTAATCCTTGATTATAAATGTAATCCCCTTTTTTGATGTTAGACTCACTGACTACTCTAGCCATTAATGTTCTTTGCACTCTTCTATCTTTATCGTCAGGCGCAAATAACTCCTCTATGAATTGAAAAACCACACTATTTTTCATCCAAAGAATTAATCTTTTCAGTGTTATACTATTTCCAAAATTGAATTGTGAACTTCCAACTCCAAAAGATCCATAATATTCGTTATGACCAGCATATATTAATATCGCATCGGGCTGATAGTGCTGGATTTTTTTTGCTAAATCGTAGATTACGTAGCTATTGACTGCAGTAATACCAAGATTTATAACTTCTACATGTAAGCCTTGAGTGTTAAGTAAAAGTTTCTGTTCTAATTGTGAAGAAAAACTGTAGTAAAAATTATATGGAAACCCTTGAGTTGAAGAACCTCCAAAAACAAAAACTCTAAATGTTGAATCCGTTTTTTCTTTTTTAAATGGGTTGGAGGCAATCTGTGGTTTAAATGATGGAAAATAACGCGTAACATACTCTGGATTTACAACTAGATATTTATCATTTACCTCATATTCAACGAATAAATCTCTCTTTTCTGCATTATATCCCGATAATCGTAACCCTATTTCAAAACATAAAAATATTAATGCTGGGGAAATTAGTGTTATCACCCAAAAAAAAAAATTTTTCAATTCCAATGATTGATTATATAATTTGATACGTTTTATTCTAAAAATGAAATTAATTTAATGTAAACAAAAAAGCCCTCAATATATATGAAGGGTTTTGGGGTCACCTATTTAATAACTCGTACAAACAAAAAAACGAGTTTTAATAAAGTTTTTTAATTAAGAATTAAGCATCCTAATTTTTTAAATCGTCTATGCAATCAACTGAGTTTAACAAATCAGAAACCATACATTTTACCCCATTATATATATAAAATTTAGCTTCTGGATATTCTTCTATAAGCATTTCAAATTGTAATAGAATATTTCTGATATCAGCATCATTTTCCATTATTACCTCTATTAATTTATTCCATTACTAATACATACCTTGATAGTTAAAATATGTACACATTTAATTACAAATAGCACAAGGTTTTCGTTCAAAATTTTCTCTTATATTTCAGTCGGTTTTTATAGCTTCAATAGAAATAACATATATTAAACAATAATCTTGCGTACTGTATCCTTAGATTTACATCATTTTAAATTCGAGTTTAATTGAGCATTTCTAAAAAAAGTAATACAAATATTCACTTTTTTTTAAAAAATAGACTCACCGGATACAATAAATTTATATCAAACAGAGTAGAGGGCTGTAATGATACTACTATTCAACTTTAGACAGAACGTTTGGCATTATAAGCCATAGCATATATTTTCATTTGCTTAACCATACTTGCCAACCCATTTGCCCTTGTTGGAGATAAATGTTCAGCAAGACCAATTTTTTTCAAAAAATCGGGATTATTCATTAAAATTTCATTTGGTGTTTGGTTTGAGTAAAACCTAATCATTAAAGCAACCAAACCCTTAGTAATAGATGCGTCACTATCTGCTTGAAAAATTAATTTCCCATCAACCATTTCTGCTATAAGCCAAACTTGACTTTGGCAACCCCTTACTAAGTTTTCATCTTTGTAATCTTTTTCAGATAATACATCTAATTTTGCACCTAACTTTATGATGTATTTGTACTTTTCTGTCCAATCCTCAAATAAGCTAAATTCTCTGATAATTTTTTTTTCTATATCCTCAATTCTCATAACAATCAAAAATAGAGTTTTTGAAAATCGACTATAAACTCAGTTCAACTAAATTAAGTTCTGAGTCGAGAGTTGTTAACTTTCTTTTAATTCTAATTTAACAACAGAGCGCACACTTTTAACTTTAGTTTTAGCATCATCCCAAATAGGCTTGAATGATTGAATCATATCAATATAATCACCATTAGCTGTTAAATATCGACAGGTTTCGGCTGATTCGTCACCTTTAAATGCTTTTTCAAGAGAGTTATTTACTAAATCCACATCATCTTTATGAAGTACTGAATCAAAACCTATTTCAAATAATATGTTTTTATTTAACCCTGTTATTTCCTCGAATGCTTCTGTCACAAATCTACATTCTATAGTGCTATCTTCATCAGTTAAACCAAACTTCAAAGTAAATTCTTCTCTACGTTTTAGAAGCTCGTCAAAATCTGTATTAAAGATTGCTTTTGCTGTTTCTTTCTTCTCCGTAACATCTCTTTGATAGGAAACCCAATGAGTAACTTCTCCATCCGCATTTATTAAAGGATGAATATCCCATTGATTGATGAATTCCGTTCCATCTTTTCTATAATTTATTGTGTGCCCAAAAAAAGCTTGCCCCTCAATCAATCTTCGTTTTAAACGTTCTAATATTGCTCTATCAGTCTTTGGACCCTGTAACATCCTTGGTGTATTACCAATTGCTTCTTGTTTTGAGTAACCAGTCATTCGTGTAAATCCATCGTTAACGTAAACTATTTTTGGACCTGGTTTTTCTAGGTTTAATTCTGTTATAAGAATGGAATCGTAATCATTTCGTATTGCACTTTCCAATAAATCAACATGCATTGATGATTGAGCATATTTGGAGTATAGTTCACGAAATATTTCTTCAATTTTATTGAAAGAATCGGAATCTTTGGAATACTGTTTTAGTAACTCAATTACATCTTTTTCTTCGTTGATCATTAATTTCTAAAAGTTGTTAATTTGCATTTTAGGTAAAATTAAAACTTCACAAAAGTATTTATCATTCCGCGAAAAACAAATTTTTAATTTTTGATCAGATTTTATAGCGCTGAATCTATCTTATCATTTAATGTTAACTAGTATGGCAGTAAAGTATTTTATTAGAAAATCTGATTATTTGTAATCGAATACATCTCTCATAATTATTTTCCGGATCATATTAGTAGCTGTCACCAAAAAAAACAATCTTTTAAAATTGCCTGTTTGGAGGAAATTGCTTATAGAAATT
>JAYPYN010000012.1:0-452 GCA_038154605.1 Balneolaceae bacterium | reverse complement strand
AACTAGATGCATTACTTTTTAATGACATTGTAAAAAAGGGGAACCGAAGTTCCCCTTTCCTCACTCACTCATCGAAGTAGCAACTTAGCAATAGTGCTTAGTTGCATGTTCGTTGTACCCTCGTAAATTTTACCGATCTTTGCATCACGGTAAAATTTTTCAACAGGATATTCTTTTACATAGCCATTACCCCCAAACAAATCAATAGCCATAGAACTAACTCTTTCTGCTACCTCAGAGGAATAAAATTTAGCCATTGCAGCTTCTTTCAAGAAAGGCTGCCCAGCCATTTTCATTCGTGCGGCATTATATACTAATAATCGTGCTGTTTCAATATCTGTTGCCATTCTAGCTAGTTGAAATTGTACGCCCTGAAAATCACTTAACGTTTTTCCGAATTGTTTTCTTTGCTTAATATAATCTAGTGCGGCATCAAATGCACCCTGTGCAAT
>JAYPYN010000011.1:25145-26727 GCA_038154605.1 Balneolaceae bacterium | reverse complement strand
AAATCTAAAGCATCACCTGCCTCGATATGTTCGGGATTTGTTCTGCCACGTCGAAGACCTACACCACCCCAAAGTTTATCTATAAAGCCGCGAATTTCCCACAGCCAATTGGCATAATACCATCCATTTTTACCTCCTATTGACCATATTCTATGCAATGTTGCTTCGATATCATCAACAGTGGTTGATCTATGATCTCTAAAACATCCATATTTCGGTACTTTTACATATTCAGAAATATTTTCATTAAATCTGCCACTTATTAATGAATCTTTCCAACTAGAAACTACTGCGTTTTGCTCTATTTTAGAAAAAGCTCTATCTAAAGAAGTCTCATAATTTGCGGGTTCATGGAATAGTATGGTATTAATTTCATTAGACGCTGCTACTACATGTACTTTCATACTATTTACTAATGCCACGGCAAGATTATAGGAGGTAGATGTTACAAAAAATAACCAATAAGAAGATAATCGTGGCGACATTACTGGAACGGTAATAATCCAACGTTTAAGTCCCCTAACCCTTGCAAACTTATACAGCATTTGTTGGTATGAAAGAACATCAGGGCCAGCAATATCGAAATGCCGATCGTACAATTTTTTATTGAATAAACATTGTTCTAAAAATGTAATTACATCACGAATTCCGATGGGTTGGCATTTTGTTTTTAACCACCTTGGAGCTATCATAAGAGGTAATTTTTCTACTAAATCACGAATAATTTCGAAAGAAGCACTCCCAGAACCCACAATTATTCCAGCTCTTAGCGTTGTTAAGTGAAACTCTCCTTTCGCTAAAATTTCTTCTACTCTTTTCCTAGATTCCAGGTGTTTTGATAGTTTTTCTTCATTAATAATTCCACTTAAAAATATAACCTGCTGTACCGTTGTTCTTTTCATTACCTCTATGAAACTATGCGCCACTTTTACCTCTAAGTTCTCATAATCAGAAGTAGCGGACATAGAATGCATTAAATAATAGGCTGCATCAATCTTTTGTGGAATTATGGGCAATGAATCAGGATTTAAAAAATCTACCTCAATGATTGATAACTGAGATTGAAACTCATCTGGCAACACCATTCTGTTTTTATCTCTAACACAGCAAATTACTTTGTATCCACTCCTTAGAAGGACTGGCAATAAGCGTTTGCCTATATAACCTGTAGCACCTGTTAGTAGAATGGTCTTCATAATGGTCAATTTATCTTTTCAAGTATTTTCTAAAAAAAGTCGTTCCAAGTTTCTAAGAATTATTCATATGGAACTGATAAATATGGCTGAATAGATAGCGTATTCTGATTCATGGAACATGTAATTTCTAACCTTTACACAACTTTTTTGATACAAAAATTTTTTAAACATATGGAGTGATAAACAACAGTAATACGTTACTATAGTTCTAACTTAATACATTACATGAAATCTAGTTTTTTTCTCCTTACTGTTTTAATCTTCTGTTCATCCAATGTACAATCACAAATGGGAGCATTGTCAGGAAAAGTTATAGATGCCAAAACAAAAGAACCCTTGGTTGGGGCAACTGTTATTTTTGAAGGAACTTTAATTGGAGCCGCTAC
>JAYPYN010000011.1:24152-25135 GCA_038154605.1 Balneolaceae bacterium | reverse complement strand
ACTGATATCAATGGCAGGTATTTTATTAAAAATATACCTGCAAATTCTTACAATATTACTGTTTCTTTTGTTGGATTTTCTGCCAAAACCAAATGCAATATTGTAATCCGCTCTGAAGGTAATATCGACATTAATTTTGAACTTGAGGAAGACGCACAGATACTAGATGAAGTAGTCGTTACTCCGAATCCATTCCAAAAACTACAGACCACCCCATTATCCATTCAAAATTTAAGTCAGGAAGAAGTGGCAGCCTATCCTGGTGGAAATAACGACATTGCAAAAGTGGTTCAAACTTTACCTGGAGTAGGTAGTACCGTCGGCGGATTTAGAAACGATGTAATTATACGTGGCGGAGCCCCAAACGAAAATGTTTATTATCTAGATGGTATTGAAATTCCTAATATCAATCATTTTTCAACACAAGGAAGCGCAGGAGGGCCTGTAGGATTATTAAATGTTTCCTTTTTTGAAGGCGTTACTCTTTCTGCTTCATCTTTTGATGCCCAATATGATAATGTTCTTTCAGGAGTTCTTCAATTCGATCAACGCAACGGAAATGCCCGTAACTTTCAAGGTAATTTTAGGTTAGGATCTAGCGAATCCGCTTTTACCGTAGAAGGACCTCTTTTTAAGGGTGATAATTCAGAATCAAATACCACTTATATTGCATCGGTACGTCGTTCTTATCTACAGCTAATCTTTGAAGCCATTGGGTTGCCTATCCTGCCTGATTATTGGGATTATCAGTACAAAGTAAATCATCAATTTGATTCCTACAATAGCCTTTTAATTACTGGAATCGGGTCTATTGATGATTTTGCCGTAAACGAACTCGACGAATTCGATGCCCAACAACAAGCCGTTCAAGATCAAGTTCCCGTCATTAAGCAAAAATCAAATACAGTAGGTGCCACATGGAGTAGACGATTTAAAGATGCCTCTGGAAAGCCCTTGTATATTGGAAAAGCCAACAATATCAA
>JAYPYN010000011.1:22859-24142 GCA_038154605.1 Balneolaceae bacterium | reverse complement strand
CCCTTAGTACCAACCGTTTAGAAAATCAATTTTCCCAATTTAATGACAACGTTAATCAAGAAGGGCTTTACTTCCAAAATGATGCCACAGAACAAGAAATAAAACTACGATTGAATGTTACAAAATTTTTAGGTGAATGGATTACCAGCTATGGAGGCTCCATCCAAAATATAGACTATTCTAATGCTACTACCGATGTAGTGAACAATGCAAATTTCAATGCTAATATGAATTTATATAGATATGGCGCATTTTTTCAAACTTCTCGAAGTATCAATAATCGAAATTCCTTTTCGTTTGGTATTCGACTAGATGGTAATTCATTCATGGAATCTGGAAACGATATTTGGAACACTTTAAGCCCAAGGGTTTCTTACTCTTACAAAATTACCAAAAATGGAAACTGGACCCTAAATAGCTCTCTCGGTAGATATTATAAAATACCGCCTTACACCATACTTGGATTTAAGGATAATTCAGGTACATTTATTAACAAAAACACAAAATACATTCGAACCGATCATGCCGTTTTAGGGATTGAATATCTTATCAATAAAAGTTCGAGAATAACCCTAGAAGCATTCTGGAAACAGTACTCCAATTATCCAACTTCGGCTCGTGATCTGGTTTCCTTAGCAAATAAAGGCGGTGGATTTGAGGTACTTGGAAGTGAAGCTGTAACAAGTAATGGCGACGGTAGAACGTTTGGTACTGAATTGCTAATTCAACAAAAATTTACAGGGAATTTCTATGGAATCGCTGCATTTACCATCTATAAAAGTGAATTCACTAATGGTTTTACCTCTGAATATACCTCATCGGTATGGGATAACAATTTACTTATTTCACTTTTAGGTGGGTATAAGCTTGGCAAAAATTGGGAAGTAAGTGCCCGATATAGATATCTTGGTAAGACACCATATGCCCCAGTGAATGAAACTCGTACACTAGCTAATTATCCAGCTATAATCCGCGATTACACCAAAATTGGACAACAACGGCTGGATCCTTTCAGTCAAGTTGATCTTAGAGTGGATAAAAAATGGAGTTTTAACAATTGGAGTCTTGATCTCTTTTTTGAAATTCAAAATGCTTTAGCACAAAAAACTCCCGAAGAACCACAATTTGGATTGGCTAGGGATGCAGAAGGAGCAATAATAGAGCCGGAAGAGTTAATACAGGTTAACTTTGATAGTGAAGCTAATGTTCTGCCATCGGTTGGTATCGTAATGAATTTTTAACTCTAAGACTGCCATTTTTCTTGAAACTCTTCTTTATAACTT
>JAYPYN010000011.1:22283-22849 GCA_038154605.1 Balneolaceae bacterium | reverse complement strand
TTTAGACCGACTGGGTTGTTCATAAAAAGCGTTGTTATTTTCTAAAAAAATAATATTCCCTTCCACATATTTTATTGCAGAGAGTGAAACTGAAAAAGATTTATGAACCCTTAGTAGTTGACCTTTTGTTTCCACCATCAACTTCTTCATCGTCATATAAACCATTAGTTTTTTATGCGCTGTATGAATCATTAGATAATCCCCTTTTGATTCAACAAATAAGATTTCTCTAGCATTGATTCTATAACTTTTTCCATCAGATTTAACAGTAATATTAAATTCTTTTCGAACATGTACTTCTTGTTTCACTTTATCTATAGCTTGGAGAAATCTTGGAAAAGCAATGGGCTTCAGCAGATAATCCACAACATTTAATTCATATCCATCAAGTGCATACTCTGGAAAAGCAGTGGTCAAAATCACCTTCGAATTTAATTGCTGAGTTCGTAAAAATTCAATTCCAGTAAGCTTTGGCATGTTAATATCAAGGAATATTACATCCACTGATCTATTTTTTAATACTTCCATCAATTCCAGTGCATTTGAACATTCACTATCAACAGTTA
>JAYPYN010000011.1:0-22273 GCA_038154605.1 Balneolaceae bacterium | reverse complement strand
GGAGTATCCTCAACATACTGGCGGATAATATCGCGTGCGATGGGCTCATCATCTACAATAAGGCAAGAAATATTAGACATAGTTCAATCTCAACTCTACAATAAATTCATGGTTCTTCTTATTTACAACTAAGTTATGGTTTGATGGAAATAATAATTCTAATCGCTTTCGAATATTATTCAACCCTATTCCTGTAGAGCCTAGTTGATGTTCTCTTTCTATATCAATACTGTTACTGCAAATCATTTCCATTACATCGTTATCAATGGTAATCTTCATATAAATAAAAGCCCCTTCTGATTGAATATTTCCATGCTTGAGCGCATTTTCTAAAAATTCAATAATCATAAGTGTAGGAACTTTCTGATTTGTAATTTCCCCTAATACTACCAACCTTAGTTGATCAGGAAAGTCAAGTCTAGCTTTCTGTAAATGGATATAATCTTTTACATAACCAACCTCATTTCTTAGGCTAGCTAACTCCTCTGTTGATTGTTCTAAATTATATCTTAGAATTTGTGATAATGACAATATGCTCTCTGGTGTTTCTGGCGCTTTTTTTATGCTTAATCCATAGATCGTATTCAAACTATTGAATAAAAAATGTGGACTTACTTGAGATCTCAACGACTTTAATTCATTTGCTGAGGTCATTTCTTTTAGTTCTGCCACTTCTTTTTGAAGTGAAAGTGCCTTAAACCATGATTTTGATAATACAAGAAGGGTTGATACCACATAATAAATTAAAAGAATACCTAAGGTTTCGTGCGGCTCGTAAACTGCTACAAAATAGAAATCTGGAAAAATCCAATCAGACAACCAATTATAATTCATTTCGTAGAGAACAAATGATAAAAGAAAAAAAATCATAATCTCTAGCCCATATATCCAATACTTTCCTTTTTCAAGATCTCTAGGGATAAACAGAAATGTATTTAGGCTAACAAACATGATAAGATGTATGTGAAAAAGCGCCGTATATATGAAATCTATTGTGGTCAAGTTACCATCTTGATCCATTAACTTTAAAAGAATTGCAAAAGAAACTACCCAGAACAATAGGAATTGAATAAATCCAAAAAATATGGATTTCAGGTTTCTATTCATGTACAAATCCTTTAAAGCTTAATTCAAGTGGTTTTTCAAATGCTTCTGTTTCATGAGCATATTTTTCAACAAACTTTTTTAATTCGCTAGTTGAAGCTGTAATTAGTATTGAGTCATCGGTTTTTTCATGTTTAATCCTAATTCTATTCGAACTAATCAAATCACTTATAAAAGATGATTGAAAAAATTCTATATCGAGTTGATTATCATGGATAGAGATTTTTGAAAAAGTGTGAACTGGAAAAAAATGATTATCAATAAATGATGATAGATTTATCATTCCTCCTTCAAGTAATGATAAATCTAAGAAATAAGAATTATCCAATTCAGTTACCAACCCCACAAATAACACTACATTGGATGAACTATCCTCTAGGTTCTCAAATAGTATTGCAAATGTATTCATTAATCCAGAATTCTCTTCTTCCCCTTCTAGTTCAATATCTAACTCTGTTCTTTCTCTCAAATATTTATTTAGATGTGGAAATTTTTCAAAATCATTGATAAACGTCCATCTATGATTTTCTGACTCCCAAATACCTCTAGCCCTTCTACTAAAATGGCTTCTTCATCAGATACTAGTGGATGTACTGATTTTAGAAAACAACTGGTATTTATTAACCCAATAAAAAAAAGGATAAAAAAAATTTGTATGTGTTTCATTAGCTTAAAATGTTAATTCATAGTTACATTTTTGAAGTTAAATAAACCCTTTAGATTGGTAAACTTAATTCGATGAATCCCTACATTTGTACGATATATACATGAGCACATCGTATTAATTAAGATATGTAGAAGTACTTCATATAATTTTTTATTTATAACATCACCACCAATTAAATTTATACTAATTATAAGTTATTTTTTTTCAAAAATTTTAACATAAACTTAAACAATGTTTTTGCTTTATTATAAAACATAAATTTTCAGAAACATTACTTTTTTATAAAGCTTGTTTTTATGCACTCTTAAAATTCGTTAATTTATTATACCTTGAATAAACAATTCTAAATACCTATTAGTATAACAGATTCATGATTAGGAATAAGAGAAAAAAAGTAATGATTGTAGAGGATGATTTAATCCTTAATTTGTTGTACGAAAGTTATTTAGAAAAACTTGGTTACGATGGAGAGGGTGAACTTGTTTATGGGAAAACTGCTATTGATGTTGCTCGCAGATTCAAACCAGATTTAATTTTAATGGATATTTCACTTGAAGGAGATATGGATGGTATCGAAGCTATGCTTGAAATCAGAAAATTTTCAGATGTCCCAGTAATTTACATTACTAGTAATTCAGATTTGTATCATGTAAATAGAGCAAAAGAAACAAATTATATCGATTATCTAGTAAAGCCCATTGAATTTAATGATATAAAAGAATCATTAGAACGTAATTTTGTGTAAAAAAATGGATTAATTTATTGTTTTTAGCTTCCTTTTCATTGATTCCATACCATTAAATTTTATTTTAGAATTATGAAATCAATGAATTTTCTACTAAGAAAAAAAAGTTTACGCTATTTTCTTCTCGGCATTGGCTTTGCCGCAGTTTTTGCATTAACTGGCATGAATGTTTACTCATTGTATGACATTCGAGATCAAATGACTATTGGTAAAGTAGAGCGTCAGATGGCTCTGTTAGACGATTTGATTCGCGACATCAGATTAAAAGTACTTAATCCTTTTCTTGGGCTAAATAAGATTGAACTTAAATCTATTGAAACTACCCTTAAGCAAACAGAAAAATTTCCCCCACAATTACAAGAAAAAATTGTTAAAGCTGCGTCCAGTTCTGTGTTTAACGATATTTATTATACCCCTGAAAATAACGCACATATTTATACATTTAATTCAACAACCAATAGCTTAAAGTTAACAAATAATTACCCACCCAGTATTTGTGATGGTGTTGGTTTAGCTCGTACGAAAGCTAGAATTGAACTAAATACTACCAACTATAAATGGAACAATAATGTAGAATTTGATACCCATAGAACTATGAATATTGGGTTAATTAATGTTCAAGAACACAAAATCATTGGCTATTTAACTACAACTTTAAACAAAAATTATATAGTTGATGAACTCATACATCCTCTAATTTCAACCTATTTTAATCCAGATTCTGTTTCTGGCACCGTTTTATGGTTACATGATTGGGCAAATGATGTTGTTCTTGCCACAAATGATCCATCTGCCACTTATGATTATGATATAGTAGATAAAAGGAAACCGTTTGGATTGAGTATGTTTGAAAATTGGAATATTAAAGTTGCATTTTCGGATACTGAGATTGCATCAGCATATAATTCCACACTTCTGAAAAATATGTTTGCACTTGGGGTTGCTGTTATGTGCTTAGTGAGTGCTTTTTTGTTTATGTTTGTTACTGCACAAAGAGAACGGGCATTAGTACTTCGCCAGACTGGGTTTTTGGCCAATGTAACTCATGAATTAAAAACTCCACTAGCTGTTATGCAAGCCGCTGGAGAAAACATTTCAGATGGTCGTGTAATGGATAAGGAAAGACTCATGCAATATGGTAATCATATTTATACTGAGGCTATAAGACTTAGAAAAATGATTGATAAACTCCTAGACGTTGCAAAAAATGACTCTAGCAAAACTATTGCTAAAGCCTTACCAGTACTTTTGAATGATGCAGTTAATCGATTTATTTCTGAAAATAAGTCCTATATAGAGGGCAGTGGGTTTACTATCAAAATAAATCTGAGTAAAGAATTACCCGTAATTTTGATTGATGAAAATCATCTTGAGCAAATACTAAATAATCTAATCGAAAATGCGATTAAATTTAGTTCAGACATCAAAACAATTACTTTATCGGTTACAGCTACCTTTAATGAAGCTATTCTAAAAATTTCTGATTCAGGTTTAGGTATCCCCAAAGAACATCTGAAAAATATTTTTAAAAAATTCTATAGAATTGAAGATTCTCTTAATGCCAAAACTAAAGGTCATGGTCTAGGCTTGAACATTGTCAAAGACTTAATCAAATTAAACAAAGCAAAAATTAAAGTAGTTAGCGAAGTCGGATCTGGAACAACATTTATAATCAGATTCCCACGGATGCGCAATTAAGTATTAAAAATCATTCATTTCTAAAATAATGCCCAACAAATCGATAAAAATATTAGTTGTAGAAGACGAACCTAGTTTAATTTTTACTCTTCAAGATACATTAGAAAGTGAGGGGTATACCGTATTAATATGTGATGATGGAGAAAAAGCAGTTGATTACGTGGAAACACACTTTCCAGATTTAATGATTCTAGACATTATGCTACCTGGTAAAAGTGGATATGAAATATGTAAAGAAGTACGAGCATTAAAGCACACTTTTCCAATTATAATGCTTACAGCAAAAGATCAAGAATTAGATAAAGTAAAAGGATTAAATCTTGGAGCTGATGATTATCTTATTAAACCTTTTAGTGTAAAAGAATTATTAGCCCGTATTAAAGCACGGTTACGAAGAGCAAGTACATATTCATCATCTATTGATATAGAGTATATAAAATTAGGTAATGTTGTTATTGATTTATTAGAGTCAAAAACTATAAAACCAAATGGAAGTTCACATGAATTAACTCCTAGAGAAGTTGAACTAATACGCTTTTTAATAACTGCAAATAATCAACCTGTTTCTAGAAATGAACTCTTAGAAAAAGTATGGCGCTATGAGTTTAGTACAAATACACGTACTGTAGACGTACATATTTCAAAGTTGAGGTCAAAAATTGAAGAATTTCCTGAAGATCCAAAATTCTTAATTACACATCATGGTATAGGTTATTTATTAAAAGCTTAAACTTTCTTATATGCTGCAACATACTTAACAAAACCTTTGACTTGATTTTCTAATAGCATTTGTTGGAACGGAATATTTAGTCCTGTTTCAACATTAAATGTTGAACCTGATCTTTGAATAAACACACGTTCTGGATATTGTGGAGCATTCCTATAATTCAATATCATTTGAAATTGTTCTACAGCTCGTAAACCACCAAATCCACCAGCTGCAACTCCAATAAAGCTCATAGGAGTATTTGTAAAAGCCTCTGGAAATGGTAAATAGTCGATAAAAAGTTTCAAAATTCCTGGAAAACTTCCATTATATTCTGGAATCACCCAAAGAATTGCATCTGCATCTAAAATTGGTCTTCTGAATTTTTCAACACTTTGGATATCTTTACCATACTTACCACCTAGAACATCGCCTAAAGGGAAATCTACCAAAGATATGATATTGGGGTAAACTCCTTCTTGCTCAAATAGTGTTTTAACATATTTCGAGACTTCAAAAGATGTAGAGTTCGCTCTATCTGTGGAGCTAATTATTTTAATATTCATTTATATTTTTTTGTATTTCACTCTCATCAACAACATAAATTATAGTTTAATTCTGGAGTTTTTTAAGAATTTGAACTAATAGTATTAATGTAAGCGCTTTTCTAATATATATTATAATTATTAGGTAAATAATAATTTTTACCTAATTTTTTTAGTATTTATGGATGTTTGCGTATATTTATTTCGATTAAGTTAGTGTTTTATTCCGCCTAATACTTTATGAAAGATTAGTTAGGTTAGGCTCTTCTTTCAATGTATTAGTGACTCCAACAACAACAGCCGAAGCGTTGATCCTCTTCGGCTGTTTTTTTATTTATTTTTTATTTCAATCAATCTTTTAATTAGTACACTTTCTCTTCCTTCGTTACCTGGTGTATAAAATTTTTTATCACTCAATTGTTGTGGAAGATATGTTTGAGCTACCCAATTTCTACTAAAATTATGCGGGTATTTATATTCATTTGATGTATTCTGAATATCCATATGACGTGAAGATAATGTATTTGCTGTCTTATCTTTCAAGTACAATGGGATTTCTTTTACTCCTTTTTCTTTAATTTCAGATGCAGCATTAAAAATACCACCAACACTATTACTTTTTGGACAAATACTAAGATAAAGACAAGCATGTGACAAAAAATACATTCCCTCTGGCATCCCACATTTTAAAAATGCCTCATGACAAGAATTTACTATAGTAATTGCGTTTGGCTCAGCTAATCCTACATCTTCTGTCGCTAGAATTAATAACCTACGGAATATAAAATTTGGATCTTCTCCCCCCTCTAGCATAGCATTCAACCAATACAACGCCCCATCGGGATCGGATCCTCGAACTGCTTTTATAAATGCTGAAATGTAATGATAATGTTCATCCCCAGTACGATCATAGCGCACATTTCTACGTTGTATACTTTCCTTCGCAATCTCGATATCAATTTTAATAATCCCATCTTCATTTTTTTTACTTGATAAAACAGCCACTTCTAAGGCATTTAATGCATTTCTTATATCTCCGCCTGCGTATTCTGCAAAATGTATTAACGCCTCTTGTTCAAGGTGAATGTTTTCTTTTCCTAAGCCTTTATGTTCATTAGCTATCGCTCTTTGTAACATGGTTATGACATCATCAACATTAAGTGAATACAACTCAAATAATTGACATCTAGATAGCAATGGATTTACCAAAGAATAAAATGGATTTTCTGTGGTAGCTCCTACAAGGGTAATTATTCCTGATTCCAGATGAGGCAATAATGCATCTTGCTGAGCCTTATTCCATCGATGAATTTCATCTATGAAAAGGATTGTTTTTTTGCCGTTCAATTTTTTAAGCTTTTCCGCCTTATCTACTATAGATCGTAATTCTTTAATTCCATCCAAAACTGCGTTAATTACTTCAAAGGCAGCTTTTATCTCTTTAGATATCACATGAGCAAGTGTAGTTTTTCCAGAACTAGGTGGTCCAAAGAAAATAAGAGATCCAATTACTTCACTTTCTATCATTCTTCTAAGCATTCGACCTTCACCAACTAAATGGTGTTGTCCGACAAAATCAGCCAAAGACTGTGGTCTCATTCTAGTAGCTAAAGGCTGTTCGAATGAATTTGATTTTAGGCTTACAGCCTTACTTGATGTATTTGAAGATTCCTGGAATAAATCCATAATCTGATATTTGTTAAATCACAAATATACTATTTTTAGTAGTATTTAATAATTTGAGAACTTATAGCAAATGTTTTTGGGAGCCATATTTAGCTAAATAATTTTTTAGCTTCACTTTTTTTCGAGTACTCTCGCTTGCCATATAACGTAGTTTGCCGAAAATCTCCCTTTCTTGCCAAGCCCTATCAAATCTTCCAAAACACCAAAAAATTCCTGAGTAAGATCCAGGATCGCGTCCATCTAACGCGTATTTATTATTCAATTCAATAAGATAATCAAGCGCAGTTCTATAATCTGGCGTCCATTCTATTACTTTTTTACCCCATAACATACGTAAATAATTATGAATAATTCCTTCTTCTCTTAACTGAGTTTGAGCCGCATTCCAAATATCATCATGTGTTTTAGATTGCTCAAGTGCCTCAAAGGTGTATATCCACGATCTACTGTCGTTTATATGCTCACCCATAGTTTTTGTAACCCAGTTTGGTAAACTTTCAAATTCATCGTAATCTGGTCGGTGATAAGCATAATGAAATCCAACTTCTCTCCACGTAATAACCTCATCAAGAAAACTCTCTATATTTCTATCTCCATTAAAAAAACCAATATTTTTACCTCCATTAGGGGTTAAATGCGATAAATCCCACTCTTTTGGTTGCTTTTGGAGAGCGGCATTAACTACTTCATATTCACTAATTTTTCCATAATGTAACCAAGGACTCAATCCACTGGTCTTATTTTCGTCGGGATGATTACGCTTTTCATCATATTCCAATAGATTGTTATCTATAAAATAATCTAGTTTTTCTAATCCATATTTTCTTGTACCTGAAATATCAACCATACCAACAGTGTGATCTACATTTAGTTGTGATATAATTTTTTTCACACTATCTGTACTAGTCATAGCTGAAGGATATTTATTTCGCACTCCTTTTAAATCAATTATATCTTTATTTATAAGTTGGTTTAAAGGTTCTTTTTGGGGGGGATTAGTGTAGGCTTCAAAAAAATATTTTTGCATAATTTTGCGAAATAAATATGCAGAATATGGATCTTTCTCGGTTACACCCAATGGAATCAAACCATTCGAATCTATAGTTATGAATGATGTACTTAATTTTTCAGCCACCCTTTCGTTATGTTTTCTGACGATGAATACCGGGAATTCGTCAGATATTACACAACAAGCTTTATCAGCTAACTTGTAAAGAAGCCCTTTACCAGCCTTAAGTTTTGGCTCAACATAAGAAAAAAAATTTAAATCATTATTTGATGCAATTACTACATTCTCTTGCATTCCTTGCATTAAAAAACCATGAAACCGATCACACGCCCAAGGATAATCAATATTTAAGCCTTCGTATATAAGTAATCGTTTATTAAGCTTGTTAGCCCAAGCAACCGCGTATTCTAATGCGTAATTATACTCAAATCTTCTGTTGATTTGCATCCAATAAAGTATGTATTCGCCGGCTTCATTTATTGGCTTATCGTTACGTATTATTTTTCTGTATGAATTTATGTTTTTCATTCATCATAAAACCTCTCTACGCGTACAACCATTCCTAGAAATTAAATACTATACCTACATCAAATGTTTTGAGGTCTGTTCTAGAGCGCGTAACAATATATTCTAAATCATTTCCCTGTGTAGTTAGATCACCTTCTTTTATGTATTGAGCTTCACCACCAAGCATATATTTAGCTTTTATCATTAAATGAACTCCAAAGAAGTTTTCAGTATTATCATACCCTTCCCATAAACGTATTTTTACTCCTCCTCCAATTCCATAATTTGACGTGTAATAATCATAATTAACGTTACTTGCTATTTCCTCATCCTCATATAAATCTCGAATAGATGACTCTGTATCTAAATAATTAAAACCAACAGAACCTTCTAAAAATGGGGAAAACGCCCCAAATTTTGGCTCTAAACGCATGATGAATTGTGGCGATATTAAATTGTTCGTAGTTCTTACTCTTACATCCACTTCAGGTACACCATCCACAAATTGAGTTTCACGCTCCCTCCATCCGTAATTTTGATACATAAATCCAACTCCTAAGTGTAATGGTAAATTCTCATTCAACTGATAGGTAAATCCTAAATCGAACCCATATGCATTTCGATCTAAGGATTGCTTAAAGTCACCTTGAGGAGTCCCTAAAGCAAAATTAATGTTAAAATTAAAAGGCTGTGCATGTAAACCTGATACGGCTATAAATGCTATAATTATTATAATCGTTTTCTTCATAGTCCCAATTTTTAATCTAAAAATAAGGATTCTAAATTAAGATTAATTACTACATATACATGCTATAATTACGAAAAATAAAATAGGATGAAATAGCTACGTCAGGTAAAGCTAGTAAAATAAATATTTATGTTTTGAGGAGATTTTTTTCTCCTCAAAATCTTTCATTATCTTTGTAACATTACGTTTTCTGTTGCGTAGGTTATAAATTGTAAACTAAATGTTGTAATACATGTCATCAAAATTAAAAAAATCTAAAACAGAAAAAATGATTTCTGGAGTCTGCGGTGGTATAGCTAGTTACTTAGGATGGGACCCAACAATCATAAGAATCATCTTCATTATCTGCGCTATACTTGGCTATGGATCTCCAATTCTAATCTATTTTATTTTAGCTATCGCAATGCCCGACTAATTTAGTTGAAAGTAAGCATCTTCCTTTGCATTTTATTATAAATTAAAAGCATGAAATGAAAGTTGGAATTATCGGAGATGCTTCTAGAGGCATAGCTTGGGAACAACATCTTAGGCCACATAATATTGTTAGAGAAGTTATTTTATGCTCTAACATTAAAGAAATTTCAGGAATTGATGCTTGCATTATTTTAGATGAATCTGAAACCAACTTGGAAACCCTACTTGAGGCAGTAAAAAAGGGTTTCCATTGTTTCTTTGTGGCAAAACAACCTACCAACATTAAAAAGTTAGAAAAAATTCATCGCTCAGCACGAGAATCTAATTGCCGTATACAATTTGCACAATGGCCAGTATTAGCTCCAGCAACTAGATGGATGATGGATAATGTCTCTAAACCTAACTTTGTTCATATAGAAAAAAATATTTCTCGATCCCATACTTCAAATAACTTAAATGAATTTAAAGGATATTGGATTGATGAACTAGGTATTTGTTTAAAATGGATTGATAGTGGTATACATCATATAGAGGCAAAACAAATTTCAATAACTCCATCTTATCCATCACTTGCCCATTTTTTTCTTCGTTTTGATAATGGGTCTTCAGCGACAATAAATGTGTATTCTGCGGCTAATGTAAATAGCCATAAACGAATTATTAGTACTAAAACCGAATTATTGGAATGTGATGTACCTTCGCAAATGGTTAAAATTGGTAGAAGAAGTGATACCAATCACATCTATTTTGAAAAACAAAAATTTGATGCTTCTAAAGCAGCAGAAAAAGCTGCATTATTATTTCTAAAATCAATACAACTGAATAAAGAAACTGCATATACTAGTTACGATGCCCTACAACTAGCTATCCAAATTGAAAGAGTAGAATCACGACTCAATCAATTTCTGTAATAATTAATTAACATTAGCATAACATTAACTTTACTTTTTGTTAACAATTTGGTAATATTAAAGTGTACATTAACGAAATTGTAATATTATGAAAACACTGTTAGTTACGCTTACAATTATTTTATTCACAGGTTTAACAAATATTGAAGCCCAAAATAAATCGGATAGAGAAAATGTAAAAACTGTGACTCATTTAGTTGGCAATTACTATTCTATGATAATTGTTGATGACTCTGGCGAAACTCTACAAGAGGGACAATATTTTAAAGAGGGTAATAGATTTTTAGAACATGGCGTTTGGAAGTTGTATGACTACAACACGCATGAACTAATTACAAAAGTAAAATACAATAAAGGAGTACAAATTTGGGTTGAAACCAAAATTGATGGTATTGTTACACGTGTTACCCAAAAAGATATTGAGTTGAATAATTTAAGAATTCGAATTGCTGAGCTGGAAAAACAGTTAGCTAACTTGGATTCATAAATAATTCACCACTTTATTTTTTAGGCCTCATAGCCTTGAAGGTCATTTTTAATTTTTTGCGAGACATTAATTCTGTAACAAAATTGAATTGTCCAGCTTTGAGGCTTTCACCACCATCAATAACTATAGACTCACCAGTTATATAAGGCGAAAGATTAGACATTAGGAAAGTAGCTAAATTAGCTAATTCTTCTTTACGACCAAGTCTTTTACTTGGATTTTGCTTGATCATCATTTTTTCTAGCATGGAATCGGGTACTAGCCTAGCCCATGCTCCTTTGGTTTGGAACGGACCAGGGGCAATGGCGTTAACCCGAATTCCATACTCTGCCCATTCATGAGCTAGTGATTTCGTCATTGCTAGCACTCCTGCCTTTGCACAAGCAGAAGGAAGTACAAATGCAGAACCATACTCAGCATAGGTGGTTACTATATTTAAAATTGAACCCGCTTCCTTTTTATTAATTAGAAGATTCCCAAAGGCGTGAGTGCAATTGAAAGTTCCGTGAAGTACAATATCAATAATAGCCTTAAAACCACCAGGTGATAAATCTTCAGATGCTGAAAGAAAATTTCCAGCAGCGTTATTTACAAGTCCGTCAATATTGCCGAATTTTTTTGAGGCCATAGCGAACATTTCTTTCACCATTTCATGATCACGTACATCAACAGAAAAAATCTCAACTCTAGCTCCTTCTCTCTCTCTCTTTATTTCTAAACATGCTTTGTTCAGCTTTTCTTCATTTCTTCCACAAATAGCTATATCAGCACCTGATTTACAAAATCCTTTTGCCATAGCTAAACCTAAGCCACTTCCACCTCCAGTTATTAAAATTGTTTTTCCGTCAAGAGTGTCTTTCGTAAACATACTAATCCTTTAAGTTTTCAAAAATTCCTGCTGCCCCCATTCCACCACCAATACACATAGTAACCATTCCGTATTTTTTCTTGCTTGCCCCTAAGTCATACAGAAGTTGTGTGGTTAATTTTGCGCCGGTGCAACCCAATGGGTGTCCCATAGCTATTGCACCACCATTAATATTTACAATATCTTCATTCAGATTCATTTCTTGAATTACTGCTAGAGATTGGGCTGCAAATGCTTCATTAAGCTCAATTAAATCAATATCATTTAATTTTAAACCCGCTTTAGATAAGGCTTTTGGAATAGCTTCAACAGGTCCAATTCCCATCATTTCTGGAGCTACTCCTGCAACCTGATAAGAAACATATCTTGCCATAGGTTCAAGTCCTAACTCTTTAACTACCTCACCAGAAACCACCAAAACTGCGGAGGCAGCATCATTCATTTGTGATGAATTCCCAGCAGTTACAGTGCCTTTCATTTTAAATACAGGTCGTAGTTTATTCAAGAGCTCGAAAGAAGTGTCTGCTCTTGGTCCTTCATCAATTCTAAATTCTTGAGAACTTTCTATTATATCCCCATCTCCAGATACGCTTTGAAGGATTACATTTACAGGAGTGATTTGTGCTTCAAATACGCCGTTTTCCCAAGCAGAAACTGCTTTTTGATGACTTTGGTATGCAAAATGATCTTGAGCTTCTCGCGAAATATTATATTTTGATGCCAAATTTTCGGCTGTTAATCCCATACTAATATAGATTTCGGGCCGCCTATCCATAATGACAGGATTTGGTTGTACCGACATTCCTCCCATGGGAACCATACTCATACTTTCAACACCACCCGCAATAATTACATCAGCGCCACCAACCATAATTCGTTCTGCTGCCATAGCTATTGTTTGTAATCCAGAGGAACAAAATCGGTTAACAGTCATTCCAGCTACTGTATCTGGTAGCTGTGCTAGAAGAGCAATATTTCTAGCAATATTTAAGCCTTGAGATGCTTCTGGAAAAGCACAACCCATAATTACATCATCAATACGTGAGGGTTGAATACTGGGTGAGTCTGCCATTAGATGTTTAATAACTTCCGCTGCAAGTGAATCAGGATATGTATATCGAAAGCTACCTTTGTTTGCTTTTCCGCTTGCTGTTCTTTTAGCATCAATGATATAAGCTTCTCTCATGGCTAATTCCTCAATGGTTTTCCTGTTTTTAACATATGTTCGATCCGTGCATGTGATCTCTCATCGTTAAGACATTCGTAAATTGCATCTCGCTCTAAACGTAGTAAATAATCTTCAGAAACAGCTTGAGGTTCTAATAAACCTCCGCCTGCAAGTACATTAGCAACTCTTCCTGTTACTACCTTATCATAATTGGTTGCAAATCCGGCTTCATTCATTATATAGAGCATAAGATTTAAAACACTTTCCGATTTTTTACCTAAAACCGGAATATTTATTTTTCTAGGAGGATGATATCCTTCCTCAATCATTGATAATGCTACTGATTTAGCGGTTGAAATAATATTATGTCTATTCATTTCAATAATGGTATTTTGTGGAAGTAGTAACATCTTCTTTGCCATTTCAGCGCTTTCCGATACTTTAGCTAAACCAATTGTTTTAAATACTTCTTTAACGAAAGGTAGTTTATCTGCATCTTGAGGTAAATTTTTCATTGCTCGTTTTAACAACTCTGTGGTTCCACCACCAGCAGGAATTAAACCAACTCCTACTTCAACAAGCCCCATATACAATTCATGATGGGCAACTACTTTATCTGCATACAAAATAAACTCAGCCCCACCTCCTAAAGCCATTCCAAAAGGTGCCGCAACTACCGGAAAAGGAGCATATCTTAGTGCAACAGCAGTCCGCTGGAAATCGTCAACCGTTTTATATACTCCATCCGTATCTCCTTGTTTATATTTTTCAATAGCTTCCATCAGATCGGCGCCCAACGCAAAATTTTCTCCCCAATGGCTTATTACCATACCATCAAATTGCTCTTGAACAATCGTTAGGGAATTTTCTAAAGCATGTACTAACTCAGAGTTCAAAGTAGCATTCTTTGTTCTAAATTCGAATAATGTGATTCCATCCCCTAAATCATGTAATGCACTCGACGCATTTTCGAATATTGGAGAACGTGTGTAAACACTTTGTTTCGTAATCTCCTTACTTGATTGTAGAGGAATCTGAATCATAGATTTTGATATCGGATCATAGACCATTTCATCTTTATAAAACGAAGTTATGCCAATAGCTAACATATCTTGAATCCATAGTGGCACTTCAAAACCGTCTTCTGTTATTCGCTTACAAGCTTCTTGTATCCCGATGGCATCCCATCGCTCAAAGGGGCCCATTTGCCAATTAAATCCCCATTTCATAGCCCTGTCTATGGCCTCTATAGAATCAGAGATTTCGGGGATTCTATGGGCAGCATAAAGCATTAGCTTGCGTTGAATTTCCCAAATAAATTTACCTTCACGGCTATCGCTATGTACTAGATATTTGATTCTTTCAGAAAGGTTTTGAATTTTATTTGCCTCTTTAACTAGCTTAAATTCCGGCTTGACCTGAAGTTCATATTCTAAGGTCTTTGGATTAATAACATGAAAAGCTCGTCCCGCTTTGGTTTGAATTTTTTTGTAAAAACCTTGTCCAACTTTGTTTCCTATTGAACCTTGGGAAACCATATTCAAAAAACCATGTGGTAGATTAAAAACCTCACGGTCCTCATCATTTGGAATTGCTGGATATAAATTTGAAGAAACATGGGCAAGCACATCCAATCCTGCGATATCAGCTGTTCGAAACGATGCTGCTTTAGAATATCCTGAAATTGTACCGCATAAAAGATCAATTTCTTCGGCTCTAAATGTACCTTCAAAAAAATAAGGCAGCAAGCTTGCCATGGAATAAACCCCAATTCTATTTGCAATAAAATTTGGTGTATCTTTACAATTAACTACCCCTTTTCCAAGTACTCGATCAAAAAATAAGGTCATTGTATTTACAATAGAGGACTTTGTTTCTGCGATAGGAATTAATTCCAACAAATGCATGTAACGAGGAGGATTGAAAAAATGTGTTCCCAAAAAATGCTCTTTAAAAGATTGAGAACATGTTGCTGAAATTTCTGATATAGGCAATCCAGAAGTATTGGAACTAACAATAGAATGTTCTGATCGAACAGTATCTATTTTTGCAAGAAGTTCTTGTTTGATGTCCATCCTTTCAATTACAACCTCACATATCCAATCAACATTAGAAAGGGAGGCTAGGTCGTCTTCAAAATTCCCAACATTAATCAACTGAGCGAATTCTGAGAGAGCAAAAGGCGCAGGTTTTATTTTTGATATCTTTTTAACACTTTCTTCTGCAATTTTATTCGGTCTTTTTGGGTCATCACTCTTCAAATCTAATAGAAATACTTCTAGACCAGCATTTACGCAATGTGCGGCAATTTGGCTCCCCATCACGCCTGATCCTAAGACAGCTACTTTTCTTATTTTGCGGAATTCTTTCATATCACAGAGGTTTCTGAATCGATGTATAAATTTGCTATTAACTCTTTGTTATGTTCTTTTACAACATTTCGCCTGATACTCATTTTTGGAGTTAATTCGCCCTTATCAATGGTAAATGCATCTTCAATGAGAATAAATTTTTTTACTTTTTCCCAATGAGGAAGATTAGAATTAACTTTATCTACCTCCTTTTGAATACGCTGTATTATGTATTCATTATCAGTTAAATTTTCTGTTGGAAATTCGTAGCCATTATTTTCGAATCTCTTTTTCATGTTTGTCCAATCTGGAACTATTAAGGCTGCACAAAATTTCTTTTGATTACCAATAACCAAGGCTTGGTCAATAAATCCACTATTCACTAATGAGTTTTCAATAGGCTGAGGCGCTACATACTTTCCTGTAGATAATTTGAACATAGATTTTTTTCTATCTGTAATAAATAACCATCCATCTTTATCGATATAGCCAATATCCCCCGTACAAAACCATCCATCCTCGGTCATTACTTCGGCGGTTTTTTCGGGCATTTTGTAATAGCCTTTCATCACATTAGGGCCTATGGTTTGAATTTCTCCATCTTCTGCAATGCGTATTTCAACATCTTCGAGAGGTAACCCAGCCGATCCAATTCTTATGTGATCTGGTAAACTCGAAGTCATCACAGGCGAGGTTTCCGTTAATCCATATCCCATTCCTACTTTCAGTCCTAATCCATTAAAAAAACGCATTACAGATGGTTCCAAAGCAGCACCACCTACCGTTGAGCCCAATAGATTTCCTCCGAGCCCTTCTCTAACCTTCGAATACACTAATTTGTCTGCTAGTTTCCAGCGTATGGCATTTATCCCTTTTGGTGGATACTCAGGATCATACTCCTCAGCAAATTGTATAGCCCAATAGTATAAACTCTTTTTTAAGCCGCTCAATTCTTGTCCACGAACTTTTAGGCCCGTCATTATTTTTTCTAATAATCTAGGTACTGTGGCAAAATAGATAGGTTTTATAGTAGCTAGATCTTCTTTAAAATCATTTATATCCTCCACATAGTAAACACTACCTCCTTCGTGAAGGTAAAGATAACTAGCTATCCGCTCTAACATGTGCGTTAGTGGTAAATATGAAAGAATTTTAGGACAATCAATTATCTCGGTATTAAATGGCATTCTGGATGCGGAAGCGATGGTATTTGACGCTAAATTCATATGTGTAAGCATCACCCCTTTTGGAACCCCAGTAGTTCCTGATGTATAATTTATATTTGCAAGATCAGAGGGTTCAATTGCATTTCTCAACTCATTAAAAAGTTGAGGTTTCTCTTTTTCAAGTTCTTTTCCCATTTCCATTACTTGCTCAAATCCCAAAAGCTTTTTATGAATAGATGGCTGAATAGAAATAATGGAGGTAATAGTTTTTATTGGTTTGATAAGAGGCTTTGTCCCTTCGAACATCGCATCATTGGAAACGATATGAACCTTTGCTTCGGAATTTTTTAATATATATGTAATCTGATCTGCGGGTTGAGTAGTATAAATGGCCACATTTATTGCCCCAATAGACAAAATTGCTTGATCACAAATTAACCATTCTGTTGAATTTTCTGAATGAATGGAAACGCGATCACCTTTTCTAACTCCCAGTGTATATAACCCTAAGGCAAGATTTTTGATTTTAGTGCGAAAATCCTCAACACTAGTTTCGATCCATTCTCCATTACGCTTAACAGCTGCTACTATCCCTAATTTATTCGTTTTTAGTCGTTCTTCGATTAATAGTGGTACTACTGCTGGTTCATATTTCATATTTTCTTCTGATTTAATTAACAACTGAAATTATGTACATTACATAAGAAAGCGGTTCCACCCTATAATTACATAACTTAACGGTGTTAAGCAAGCTATGATTATTGAAAAAAGTATTGAAAAAAAAGTCAGCTTCTTATTGGAGAATCAAGCTGAAAATATGGGTACACATTTAGGAATTAAGTTCAAAAAAATCAGTAGAAATGAGCTGATTGCAGAAATGCCTGTTAATGAAAAAAGTGTACAACCATTCAGGATATTACATGGCGGTGCATCTGTTGCTTTAGCAGAAACTCTGTGTTCAATAGGTGCTTGGATAAATATACCTGAGAGCGAAACCGCTGTGGGCGTTGAGATTAACGCGAACCATCATCGTCCGGTTAAAGAAGGAGGTTTGGTAATTGCTACCTCTACACCTATACAACGTGGTAAATCTATTCATGTTTGGGAAACGAAAATTGAAGATGATAGAGGAAAATTAGTGTGTACTTCTAAATGCACTTTAGCCATTATAAAAAAAAGAAAATAAATTCTTTATTCACTCAAATGAATGATTAAAGTCTAATTTTTTATGTAAAAAAAATGTTTGTTTTAGAGTGGCAGATTATCGTGCTTTTTTTTCGGCACATAATCTACCTTGTGCTGGCACATTTCCATAGCCGCAATCAATTTTTGACGTGTTTCTGAGGGTAAAATAACATCATCAATAAATCCACGTGCTGCTGCTTTATATGGATGAGCAAACTCCTGAGCATATCTTGCTTCTAATTCTTTTTGTTTTCCCTGAGGATCATCAGCTACAGAAATTTCTTTCCTAAAAATAATTTCTACAGCACCTTTGGTTCCCATTACAGCAATTTCAGCAGTAGGCCATGCTATATTATAATCTGCTCTGATGTGTTTAGAATTCATTACATCGTAGGCTCCACCGTATGCTTTTCTTATAATTACTGTCATTTTCGGAACTGTAGCCTCACAAAAAGCATAAAGTAGTTTAGCACCATGTTTTATAATTCCACCCCACTCCTGATCTGTTCCAGGTAAGAACCCAGGCACATCTTCAAAAACTACCAATGGGATATTAAATGCATCACAAAAACGTACAAACCGAGCACCTTTCAAGGAAGAATTGATATCTAAGACTCCCGCCATTGATAATGGTTGATTTGCAACAATACCTATACTTCTACCATCCAATCTCGCAAAGCCAATCACAATATTTTCGGCGTATTCTTTTTGCACTTCAAAAAAAGAATCGGCATCCACAATACCTTCAATAACAGAGGTGCTCTCATCAGGGTTGGGTGGGGTTGGCGGATCACTCGATTCTAGTGCTGGGACGTTATTTGCATTAGGACGTTTTGAAGCAATTATTGGTACTTTTTCCTCACAATTTTGGGGAATGTAGGTCATCAATGTTCTAATATCTTCTAAGCAAACAGCATCATTTTCGGTTGCAAAGTGTGCTACCCCCGACTTGCCACTATGGGTGGAAGCACCGCCAAGTTCTTCTGAGCTTACTTCCTCATGTGTAACCGTTTTAACGACATTTGGCCCAGTAACGAACATATAACTTGTATCTTCAACCATGAAAATAAAATCCGTTAGCGCTGGGCTATATACCGCTCCACCTGCACAAGGCCCCATAATTGCAGAAATTTGAGGCACAACTCCAGATGCCATACTATTTCGCCAAAATACTTCGGCATATCCACCTAAAGAGGACACTCCTTCCTGAATTCGTGCCCCACCTGAATCATTTAAACCTATTATAGGAATTCCATTTTTCATGGCTAGATCCATAATTTTGCACATTTTTTGGGCGAATGTTTCAGATAATGATCCGCCAAAAACTGTAAAATCTTGACTGAATACATATACAGGTCGGCCATTAATTTTTCCATAACCAGTTATGATTCCATCCCCAAGAATTTTCTGCTTATCCAATCCAAAAGCAGTACTACGATGGGTTACAAAGGCATCAATCTCCTCGAATGTTCCTTTATCTAATAAAATATGGATTCGCTCCCTAGCTGTTAATTTTCCCTTTTCATGTTGTTTTTCGATGCGCGTTTTCCCACCGCCTTCCTTGGAATGTGCTCGCAACTCCAAAAGCCGATCTACTTTTTCGTTAGATTGCATATAAATTGCTTTAACTATGAATGTGAATTAAAAAAATGCTGCATACGATCCGTAAAATCAACTGTTATTTCTGAAAGCAGATCGACATTATTTTTAGTAAAAATTTCATTCTTGATATAATCAGAAGCTTCTTCCCAGTTTTTTAATGTACTTAAAGTATTTATTGTTCGATTTAATTCTTGTTCGTCTGCAGAAAAAATCTCTCTTATATAATGTTGTATATTAGGCTCTAAAAGAGCTTGAATATTCACAATCCTTTCTAATTGAGTTGGAGATAATTCGTTATTTTCAAAAACTGTATCATCACTGTTTACCTCTTCTTGATGGTCTGTATCATTCACATAATTAATCCGGTTTTGGGAACGCTCCCCACCCATTATGGTGTCCATTTGATCAGAATCCAAAAACTGAGCCCAAATAGGTGCTTCATCTTCTTGATGGTCTTGTATCTCATTTTCTTGTTTTGATGCATTAGGGTCGATTACACTAACATCTTCATTATTGTCGTTATTTTTTATCGTAACTTTATCTAGCACTCCCTCTCCTAATTCTTCTTCTTTGGATATGCTCTTAAATGAATGTTTTGCTTCATCTAGAATGGAGATTAGATTTTCCCGAAATTCTTTAATTTCTTCAGGATCATTTTTTTGGTTTTGTTTTAATTGCGCTGCGATTTCTTCTGTAGTTTCTGAGACCGATTCTTCTTTGAATTTTACATCTTGTTTAAATAATTCGTTTAAGGATGTAAAGTGCTCATTATTCCCTTCTACTACTCCATCGCCAGCTATGTCATGTAGTAAGTCAGACATTTCTGTTTCATCAAGATCATTATCAAATGATTTTGTATGATCTGAATTATTGGAAGTATTTAGTTCAGATCTCTCATTATTCTGAGCGTATAGGTTTGTAAAAAAATTAGGTTTAATTTTCTCATTCTTTGCGGATAAAATTTTGATGAAATCGTTTTTTGATATTGTTTTACTATCTTCAGAAAATTTCTTTGCCATTGCCAACAACCCTTTGTCCTCAAAAAAAGTAGAAAGTAATTGAGTGTCTACTTTGTTTCCTAATAATACAAAGAGTTGTTCTAACTTTAATGCCCATTCTTCTGCGCCATAGGCCGCCACAATTTTAGCATCAATTTGTTGAATTATCTGTTTACATTTTTCTTTAGATAAAAATTCAAGCCCCCTTTTTCTCATATAAAGAGGAATTGCAACCCCAAAATGTTTATATATTGTAAGTCTATTACATCGGAGTTCAATTTCTTCTAAACTTAATTCTTCTTCATCTCTAAATATGTAGCTAGCCATTTTTTTCCTAGGCTCTATGAATACATTTAAAATGTCAGATACTACGTTTTGAATAACTTCTCTTAATTTTTCTTTTGCGATGTGTGAGCAACTAATCGCAGATAATCTGAACGATATCCAAGTTTCTGTCACTTCTTGGGAATTAAAATCAAACCAATTTGATGTTGGATTTCCTAGTTCTTCACCAACCTTATCCTCTAATGCCATCTGGATACGTTCAACTACAAAATTTGGGATTTTTGCACTTTTAAGATCGTTTGGCGTATAAAATGTTTTCTCTAGGTTAATTAACCCAATAAGATTATTTGTTATTTGATTTATAATACTTTGCATCATTACCCTTAATAAGCTCTAATTTAATATGTCTAGGCCGCCAATTCAATTTAAATACTTTTTACTTCTATTCAGAAACAATGTTTAAATTAATAATACATTAAGTTATTTCTTAAAATTATCATTTTTATGATCTCTTTAACTGTAAAAGGTCTCTCTAAGTTCTATAATAGTATTCCAATAATTACCGATTTAAATTTTCGCCATTCTAATGGAATTCTTGGCATTACAGGTGCTAATGGTAGCGGTAAGTCTACGTTATTAAAATGTATAGCTAACTTAACTTCAATACAAAAGGGAACTATTGAATGGCATAAATTCAGCAATAAACTAGATAATAATTTTATAATTGAAAATATTGGATTCGTTGCTCCTTACATTAATTTATATGATGAATTAACTGTTAGTGAAAATCTTGAATTTTTGTTAAATCTAACCCACAAACCTGTTCAAATAACTTATTTAAATAGTATTATAGATCAGGTTCAGATGAAGCCATATAGACATAAACTTTTTAGTTCTTTATCTACAGGACAGCAACAGCGCATCAAAATTGCTTCAGCACTTATTAAAAAACCTGATATTATTTTCTTTGATGAACCAGGTTCTAATCTAGATAAAGAAGGACATGAGATGATTGCAAAAATTGTGAATATGCAAAAAGCCAAAAATAAATTAGTGATTATAGCATCAAATGATCCCAATGAAATAGAACTATGTGATCAGGTAATTACACTTTGATTTTGTTCATATAAATCTGACTTTTATGTCCACATTAAATAATTCAAATTAAAAAATAGCATACCGTGATATCTGCAAACGACTATAAAATGGCAACGCTCATTCTAAATCATAGTACTCAGGTACAACAAAATGAACATGTAATGGTTCAATTGATTGGGTTGAATGGAATTAACTTGCTGCGAGCTTTAGTAGAACAAATCCGAGATAAAGGAGCCTATCCTTATGTTCAAATTGAGGATACAGAAATTCAGAAATTACTGGTTCAAAAAGGGGATATTGATTTTTGGAAAAAACAAGCTAAGGT
>JAYPYN010000010.1:29104-29317 GCA_038154605.1 Balneolaceae bacterium | reverse complement strand
GTGTTATTTGGTACACTTATACGCCTGGGGTTTTAGATAATTTAGCTTGGAAAAGGATGCCAGGTCTAGTAATTGCACTTGTTGTTTCTTTTTTAAGAGTTTGGGCAACATCAGCTAAATTTCGGGTGTTATCCGAAAATTCAATTACTTGGCTAGGTGCTTTTAGAATAACACTAAGTTGGGATTTCACATCTTCCGTAACTCCATCCACAA
>JAYPYN010000010.1:28710-29094 GCA_038154605.1 Balneolaceae bacterium | reverse complement strand
CCAAGTAATCAATTGTTTTGCAGGCCGCGCAGGTTTAATTAACTCTGGCGGTGCATCAGGTGCTAATGATTTTGCTGATGCTGTGAAAACTGCGGTAATTAACAAACGCGCTGGTGGCATGGGGCTTATTAGTGGCCGTAAAGCGTTTCAACGTCCATTGGCTGAAGGTGTTAGTTTGCTTAACACAATTCAAGATGTGTACCTAAACAAAGATGTTACCATTGCGTAACTATCTACAGATAAGAAAATGAAGCCACGTCTTATCGTGGCTTTTTTTTTATATTCTATTTTAAAATATTTTTCATTGACGACAACAGCATATAACATACAACAGCCAAATAATTTTATATCAAAAAAATATATTATTATTTCTACATCTCTTAG
>JAYPYN010000010.1:24749-28623 GCA_038154605.1 Balneolaceae bacterium | reverse complement strand
CCAATGTCAACGTACGCAATGACCAAAGAAGGGTTAAATCTTGGAGAGGCTACAGCTATTATTTTATACAGTGTATTGTTAGATCAAATATGGTTTGCTCTAGCTATCCCCATTTTACTAATAGCAGGACTATTTTACACGGTGGTACCTCCAGCTGCAGGTATGATTGGTGAAGCTTCTATGATAATTTTATATGTATTTTTATTAAGCTATGCTGGATTACTTGCTTACGGTGTATTGGTAAAACCTTCGGCGATTAAGAAAGTGATAAAATACATTTTCAGTATGCCTTTATTGAATCGATGGGAAAAAAATATCAGTAAGGAAGCTGAAAATCTTGAAAGTTATGCGCATCAATTAAGAAAAAAGCCATTTTTATTTCTTGTAAAAGCCTTTGCATGTTCTACCTTTTCATGGATTTGTAGAGTAGCACTCCCCACTATTGTGATATTAAGTTTACTCCCTGCTCCCGAAATTCTTTCTGCTCTTCGTAGTTTAGCTATGAACCTGACATTTTTAGTTGTCCCTACCCCTGGCGGGAGTGGCGGTGTTGAGGGTTTATTTGTGTTATTTCAAGCGCCTCTCATTTCTAGAGAATCGTTTATAGGCCTAGCTCTTTTCTTGTGGCGCATTATCAGCTATTATATTACTATTGTTATAGGTATGGTTGCCACAAGCTGGTACATTAATAAGCAAGTAAATGAGATTCAGGCAAAAAGCTAGTGGCAAAATCAAAAATTCAATTCGAATGTACATCCTGTGGGCATACATCGCCAAAATGGTTGGGTAGTTGTCCGAGTTGTGGCGAATGGAATACTTTTGTAGAAGTAGCTACATCCATAAAAAAAGAGGTAGAGCATAAAGCTAAAGTAGTTGGTATAGAATCTGCTGGTAGACCACAGACATTGGATGAAGTTGATACGTCCAAGAAATCGCGATTTCTAAGTAAGATTTCGGAGTTTGATCGCGTTTTAGGTGGTGGGTTTTTGCCTGGTTCCTATATTTTGATTGGTGGCGAACCTGGTGTTGGTAAAAGTACTCTTACACTACAGATTGCGAAATCAAACCCTGAATTAAATATTCTATATTGTGCAGGAGAGGAATCGGCGAGCCAAATTAAACAGAGAGCTCAGCGATTAGGGGTGCAATCTAATAAGCTGCTAATATACAACGAAACCCAAGTTGATTTAATCATTGAGGAAGCTCAAAGAGTAAATCCGGATTTACTTATTGTTGATTCCATACAAACAGTATACCGAACGGAGCTGTCTAGTATGCCTGGATCTATTCAACAAGTAAAAGAATGTGCAGCTTTATTTCAACAGGTAGCGAAAAAGAAAAATATTACCACCCTTGTTATTGGTCATGTAACAAAGGATGGAGATATCGCTGGGCCGCGAGTCTTAGAACATATGGTGGATACGGTTCTTCAATTTGAAGGGGATAAAAACTACACTTATCGATTACTTAGAAGCTTAAAAAATAGGTTTGGTCCGGCGCAGGAAGTGGGAGTTTTTCAGATGGTAGAGCACGGATTAAAGGAAGTTATCAATCCATCAGAATTATTTCTATCAGATAAAACAGATGGAGTTAGTGGCAATGCGATTGTGTGCACCATGGAAGGTTCTAGACCTTTATTAATTGAAGTACAAGCATTAGCCACACCTACAAATTTTGGAACACCACAAAGAACGGCTAATGGATTTGATCGAAATCGGCTACTTCTACTTTTAGCTGTGTTAGAGAAAAGAGGAGGGTATAGTTTCTCAAATCAAGATGTATACTTAAATGTTGCGGGTGGATTTCGGTTGAATGATCCTGCAGGAGATTTAGGAGTTTGCTGTGCACTTGTTTCCAGTTTATTGGATAAGGCGATTGAAAAAAAAACTGTATGTATTGGTGAAGTGGGTTTAGCTGGGGAAGTTCGATCTGTACCACATATAGAACAGCGAAAAAATGAAGCTCATAAACTTGGATTTACCGATAGTATTACTCCATTCTTTACTTCTGGAACGGGAGTAAAATATGTGCAGGATGCCATAAAAAAAGCCCTCAGATAAATCCGAAGGCCTTTAAATTCGTGAAACAACGAATATTTGTTTGACGATTAGTAATTGTCACGTTGACGACGACGCTGCTCGCGAACGGCTTTTTTCATAGCCTCGCGTTTTTCAATAGATGGTTTTGTAAACTGCTGCCGGTCTTTGTATTCATTCAAAATCCGAGAGCGAGTTATCATCTTCTTGAAACGATTGATCGCGCGTTCAACACTTTCGTTGTCTTTAACTTCAACGCCTAGCATTGAGCCTCACTTCCTTTCATTATGTTATTTCCCGAAATTGGGAACACAAAATATACGGATTCTCAGACCGAATCTACAATAATGGATTTAAATAAAAACTCTCATCCACAAATTTTGGTCGAATACCCAGTCCAAACAAAGCATAATCATATTTCGAGGGATCATCAGGGTCGAGAATAATCAATTTTTCCTGAAGCTCAAGAACTGATTTCCAATCATTTTGATAACGAGAGAGTAGGCCTAAGGCTCTTGCTTGTCGAGCAACATGTACATCTAGAGGAATTTTCAGCTCAGATAGGGGCATAAATGTCATAGTTCCAACATCTACTACACTTTTACGGATACACCAACGCAAATACATATACAATCTTTTTGCTGAACTATTTTTCTCTGGGTTGGCAATATGTTTTCTAGAACGTTGTGGTGTTTCTGGATGAAATTCAAAAAAACGCTGATGGAAAACAGCCATTAATTCTCGATGTTCGATTTTTGCTTGCTGATAACAATCTGCCCAGAATCCTTCGAAGGTTCTAAATTCTTTAATTGCAGATTGCAATGCGCAAACTATCCAATAAATATCTTCAGGTTTGAATGTTCTATGTTTGAATCCTAATAAAACATCTGCATCTGCATCGGAAAAATTTTGGATAAATTCAGCTGGGCGATATTTCATCCGGTTAAGTAAATCATCTACTTTTGCGATCACGATATCCCGGCGCCCCCAGGCCATAATAGCTGCAAAAAACCCTGCTAATTCTTGATCATTTTTCTCAACAAAAGCATGCATAAATTGAATAGGATCAGTATCGATATAAAATGGTACTTGAACATCTTCAACAATCTTGTCTAAATAGGGTTTAAGTTCAAGTAGCTTCTTTTTAGAAAGAAGTTTTAGCTTTTTTTTTCTCAAAGTCCTAAATCTCCCTGCCCAATCCCCATCAATCTTTCAGTCAATTTCTTATTTGCTTTTGGAAAAGCATAGTGTTCTAATTCAGAAATTTCTACCCATCGAATTTCTTGGCTCGATTTTGGAGATGGCTCACCAGAGATTGAATAACATAAATAGGCATACATTGTAATCGAAAAATGAGAATAGATATGCTTAAATTTCATAAATTCTTTGAATGCCTTTACTTCAACGCCGAGTTCTTCAAGCAACTCTCTTTCTACAGTTTGTTGAATGCTTTCACCTTATTCTTGTTTTCCACCTGTGAATTCCCAAAGACCTCCTAGCATAACGATTTCAGGCCGAAGTGCAATTAGTACTTTGCCATCTTCGCGTTGAATAATTCCAACTCCTATGTGTTTGTGAGGTTTCTTTTTTGCAACTGATTTGTACGGAATTACATCCGTTTTAGCTAATCTTATGGCTGTACAATCAAATGAAATGGGGCAATTATCACAATCAGGATTTTTGGGCATACACACTGTTGCCCCTAGCTCCATCATCCCTTGATTAAAGTCTGCTGGGAATGTGTGGCTTATTAATTCATCCACATGTTCTTGAACCATTTTAGTAGTTTTTGCCGAACGTACATCTTTCTCGATTCCAAAATATCGGGTAATTACCCG
>JAYPYN010000010.1:21233-24739 GCA_038154605.1 Balneolaceae bacterium | reverse complement strand
TTTGCCAAATGCAATGCTTGTAATAGCGGCAGCAGTATAAGGTCCAATTCCTTTTAATTTGATGATTTCATGGTAATCTTCAGGTAGTTTACCGTCATAATCTGATACAATCATTTTAGCGGCTGCATGTAAATTACGAGCTCGGCTATAGTATCCAAGACCTTCCCATATTTTCATAACTTGGTGCTGCTCGGCTGCAGCGAGATCACTTACTGTGGGGAATTCGTTGATAAAGTGCTCGAAGAATGGCCAAGCTTGCTCTACTCTAGTTTGCTGAAGCATAATTTCTGAGATCCAAATTTTATATGGATCGTTAGTTTCACGCCAAGGCATGGGGCGTTTATGCCTTGCATACCAATCTAAAATGGACTTAGTAAACGTATAATTACTACTCAAATTTATTTTATTCGCTTCTAGATACGTTTATTACCGAGTAGGTTACTTCAATTGATGCTGCTGTTCCTTGCTCATCGGTAGCTACCATTCGAAAAGTATGTTCTCCAAGTTGGCGTTCTGTAGGAGTCCATGTAAAAAGTCCAGTTCGTTCGTTCAAAGTTGATCCTTCTGGAAGATCGACTCCTAAATATCTAATCAATGTACTAGAGATTTTTTCAGGATCTATGGCTTTAAATGTAATCTCAAAAGGTTCATTCATGGCGATAGTAGAACCTTTAACAGGGCTAAATCTAGGCGGTGCGTTAAAGGTGCGCACATCAACAATAAAACGAGTACTATCCACTTTTCCTGTTGAATTAGTTGCAATAATGGTAAATGGTGTGATGCCAATGTCATTAATAGTAGGGCGCCAAATTAGTCCCTGTTTTCTAATTTTTGCGTTATTTGCCTTTGATTTTACCGTAAAAGTAATATCGTTTAAGTTGCCATATTCTAGTTCTAAACCTAAGATTAATGGTTGTGGAAAGGTTAATATTTGAGCGTCTATATTTTTTATTTTATGATCTAGATTAGAAGATGTGTTGGTTTTATTATTGGGAGATGGGGTAGCAGAAATTAAAGGGCTAATCTTATTAAAGAAAGAAACCCATGCGGTATCGTCACTTTTAGCTATGAAATTTCCAGCTAATGGTTCTTTTTGCCAAAGAGTAAATGGGGCTCCAGAATCAGATATCCAAAGTTGCTCATTTTCAGTTCTTACTATAATGCTGGCATCAATCTGAATAATATTTTGGATTTTATGATTTACATTTCCAAGCTTTTTTTCTATTCCATTTGTAGTAATTGAAAAAATTTCTCCAGAATTGTTTACTCCCCATATCTTTGAATCTTGAATAAAAATAGCATCAATTTTTTTGCGAAGTGTTAGAGAAGAAGAATGTGCTAGATTTCCCTCTAATTGCTTGAATACATGAATTTGGTTGTCGTTTGTGAGTACAAATAACTGCTGAGCTAAAATAGATGATTCAACATCAATAACAGCGGCCCTTCCAATAATATCGTTATTAATGATGGTTGGATTACTATCAAAAATATCTGGATCGGATAGGGAAAGTACTCCCAAACCCTCATTATTCAAAGCGATGTATAATTGGTTATCTAAGCGTGCAACACCTAACGGTGGTACAGGTAGTTGTGTAGAAGAAAAGACTCCCAACACATTAGTAGGTTCTAGTACAGTTAGTTTTCGAGAATCCCCATATAGATATCCAAATCGTATATCTGTTTCTAGTATATTACCTCTTCGTTGCATACCTGATGAAGTGTACAGCCATATGAGAGAATCTTTTTTTATTCTAAAAACAGACATTCCATCAACCTCTGAGAGTACATATAAATGCGCTGATGAAGCCTCCATGGCTGATACGTCTGATATTTCCATCAGGTTTGAGAAATCTTGCGCCCACTGTGCCTTTGCTGGCTTAGAATAGATTAAACACAGAAAAATAGAGTAAATAAATAATGCTCGTAGCATAAGTAATAATAGTTTATAGCCAATTATGATTTTTGTACCATTTGATAGTTTCAGTAATGCCTTCTTCTAAAGAAGTTGAAGGAGAGTAATGCAATATCTCTTTCGCCTTTTCCGAAGAACATATCCATTCATGTAACATTTCGTTAGCTTTTTCTTTATTTAATACAGGATATTTACCAAACAATGAAGCTATCCCTTCAACCAAAGTAGCTATTTTTTTAACCCAAATTGGTTTTAACTTGATGGGTATAGTGTTTTTTTTAAACGCAGAATTAGATGCGATTCTAATTTCATTCCATGAATACCTAGTACTATTTCCGCCCATAAAAAAAGTGTGAATTCCTGGATTTGTTTCAAAAGCTGATTTCAGAATTCCTTCTACTAGATCAGAAACATATACCATTGAAATTTTAGGATGGTTCCCGTTACCAACCATCGGAAAAATACCCATTTTCATAGTTTTAAATATGGTAAATATATCGGTCTCTCGCGGACCATAAACCGCTGGCGGTCTTATAATTTTTATACTGTCATTCTCTCTTGCAATTCTCTGTATGCTGTTTTCCATCTCCATTTTAGATTTACCATACATACTTATTGGTTTGCATAGATCATTTTCAGTAAGTGGAGTTCCGTCGCTTGGACCCACAGCAGCTAAAGATGAAAGAATAATTATATTAGTAATGTTCTTTTTTTGAGCCATTCTGATTAAATGTTCAGTAGCTTCTACGTTCGCTTTTTTAAATTCTTTAGACGACTGGGCACGAACAAGGCCAGCTATATGAAAAATAACATCCACATTTTCTAGGGCATCAGCGATCGTTTTTAGATCAAATAGATTTCCATTTATTCTAGTATATGGTTTGCCAGATAACCATTTCTCGTGCTTTCGAACGAGGCAACGTACTTCTTTGTATGTACTAGATGCCAATAATGCTTCCACTACGTGGCTACCTACAAATCCTGTTCCACCTGTAACAAAGGCTCTCATAAAATTGTATATTTGAGTTGTTTTTTGATTGCTGAGCTGGTAATCAATAAGAAATTTATGTTAGAAGATACAAATCTAGATACTGCTTTTAAACTTAATGAACGATCTAAGAATTGCTTTATTTACTGGTAATTATAATCATATTAGAGACGGCGTTTCACTTACTTTAAATAGATTGGTGAAATTTTTAGAAGATCATGATGTGCCAGTACTCATTTTCGGACCAAGTATAAAAAACCCACCTATAGAACATAATGGCGAGTTAGTAGTTACTCCTTCTATTCCCATGTTAGTTCCAGGAAGAAGTGAGTATCGTATAGCAACCAATTTTCCAAAATGGGCTCAAAAAAAGCTTAAGGAGTTCAATCCTACGTTAATTCATATCGCAACACCAGATGGTTTAGGGGGAGGAGCTTTAAAGTGGGGAGAAAAAAATAAAATCCCAGTAGTCTCTAGCTATCATACCCATTTTTTAAGTTACGCAAAATATTACTCGTTCTTTTTAATGCCGGTTCACAATTGGGCAAAAAGAAGAATGCAAAATTTTTATGCAAAGGTAGAGCAAGTGTATGTTCCATCCCAATC
>JAYPYN010000010.1:20725-21223 GCA_038154605.1 Balneolaceae bacterium | reverse complement strand
GAGATCAATAGGTTTTGAAGACGATGAAATAGTTGTGAGTTTTGTTTCGCGTTTAGTTTGGGAAAAGGAATTAGGTACTTTTATAAAAACAGTTAAAAATCTGAAGAAAATTAATCCAAAAGTACGGGCACTAATTGTTGGCGATGGACCTGCACAAACCGAAGCACAAAAATTATTACCAGAGGCATACTTTACAGGCTTCGCACAGGGTGAAGATTTATCTAGAGCCTATGCAAGTAGTGATATTTTCCTTTTTCCGTCGCACACAGAAACCTTTGGAAATGTAACCTTAGAAGCAATGGCGAGCGGTTTGCCATGTATAGTGGCTGATGCTATTGGAAGTAAATCGTTAGTTATTAATGGAGAAAATGGATATTGGGCTGAGAAGGAAAATGAAACTGATTTCACCAAAAAACTTAAGTTAGTGATCGAGAATCCTGCTAGAAGAAAAGAAATGGGATTAAATGGTCAAGAAAATATTGATGGAAATGGAGCAAA
>JAYPYN010000010.1:16885-20715 GCA_038154605.1 Balneolaceae bacterium | reverse complement strand
GGATTAAAATCTAGAGAACTTGCCTTAGGATATAAATGGGATGTAATTAACCAAGGTCTATTAAAAAATTATGTAGAAGCAGTTTCTAACTATAAAAAATGAAAATTCTATATATCTCTCATTTACATCCTCCCAAAAATGCACCTCTAGAAAATATTGGAGGCATGCAACGCGTAAGTATGCAATTGGTAGAAGAGTTAAATAAACGTTCAGATATAACAGTTAAAACTCTCATACAGCATGCTCCTTGGCGTGGTATAGAGCTAAAAACTACATTCTTTTTAGCAAATTTAGCATATAAACTCCCACATATTGTAAAAGAGTTCGAAGCTGACATCATCTTATTCTCATCAATGGTTACTGCATCTTTAGCCAGATTTACAAGAAGTAGAATAAACATACCCATGGTTACTATAAATCATGGACAAGATGTAACAATGCCCATTAGCTTCTATCAAAAATTTGTTCCTAAAGTTTTTAATTCGTTGGATGGAGTTATATCCGTTTCTGAAGCTACAAGGCAAGAGTGTATAAAAAGAGGTATGCATCCTGATAAAGGAATTGCATTACCCAATGGTTTTGATGTGTCCAATGCAGGCATAACTTACGATAAAGATGAATCTAAAAAGGAGTTAGAAAGAATTTTCAAAATTAATCTTCAAAATAAATCGCTACTCATTACAGTTGGAAGGCAAGTAAAACGAAAAGGCCACGAGTGGTTTATTACAGAAGTGCTACCAAAAATTAAATCAGATGTTGTTTATCTAGCTATTGGAGATGGTCCCGAACATGAGCATCTAAAACAATTAACACATTCTTTACCCTACAAAGAAAATATATTTTTTGTTGGCAAGCAATCAGATACACTATTGCAAAAAGCATATGCTGCAGCGGATGTTTTTATTATGCCAAATATACCTGTAGAAGGGGATATGGAAGGTTTTGGAATTGTACTGTTAGAGGCGAACTTAGCTTCTACTCCTGCAGTTGCTACTGATCTAGAAGGGATAAAAGATGTTATAGAAGACGGGAACAATGGATTTAAAGTTCCAGTAAGAGATTCAATTTTGTTTGCTTCTAGAGTAGATGATATTTTGAGCGGTATGTATCCGACTTTAAGGGAGCATACAAGAAACTATGTGTTACAAAAATTTGCTTGGAATAACGTGGCTGAGAAATATATTTCATATCTTAAAAAGATTAAAGATTGTTATACAACCACGAAAGCCTAGCCTATAAATTTGATACAAATTTAATACTAGCTATATTAACGTTATTTTGGATTATACTCACAGGACAGTCGCATGAGCGAAACAAAAAAAATTGCCACACAAGATATATTCACAAAAGCTTATAACTTCACAAAAGCTGATGAAGTTAAAGCGATGGGGTTATACCCATATTTTAAACCATTAGAAGCTACTGATGGTACCATTGTAGAAATTGAAGGCAAAGAAGTAATCATGGCTGGTTCTAATAACTATCTAGGATTAACTAATGATTCAAGAACCATTGAGGCTGCTCAAGCAGCATTAGACAAATATGGAACTGGTTGCACAGGTTCTCGATATCTTAACGGTACCTTAGATATCCATCTCGAGTTAGAAGAAAAACTGGCTTCATTCATGGGTAAAGAATCTTGTGTGTTATTTAGTACAGGATATCAAACTAATGAAGGTGCAATTCAAACGATTGCTGGGAGAAACGATTTAATATTCTCAGACCGAGATAATCATGCTTGTATTGTTGTAGGTACATTATGTTCTAATGCAAAAACCATTAGATACAAACATAACGACATGGACCAGCTTAGAAAACTTCTTGAGAGTGCAGATCCTGAAGCTGGTAAAATTATTGTAACGGATGGAGTTTTTTCAATGTCTGGTACATTAGCTAAAGTTCCAGAATTAGTGGCACTTGCGAAAGAATTTAACGCACGACTTTATCTTGATGATGCACACGCTGTAGGTGTGGTTGGTGATGGTGGTCGAGGTTCTGCATCCGTATTTGGTTTAACCGACCAAGTGGACTTGATTAGCGGTACGTTCTCAAAATCCTTTGCATCATTAGGTGGATTTTTAGTAGGTGATAGACCTGTTATAGAATTTATTCGTCACCAATCACCGGCACATATTTTTAGTGCTTCTATGCCACCGGCTAACGTAGCTACGGTTTTAAAAGCGTTGGAAATTTTGCAAGAGGAAACTTGGAGATTGGATAGGTTGGCAGAAATATCTGTTTATATGAGAACGGAGCTAGAAAATCTTGGTTTTAATGTGTGGTCGAGTCAATCTCCAATTATACCGGTAGTAATAGGTGATATGATTGATTGCTTTACGTTCTGGAAGGATTTATTTGAAGAAGGTGTATATGCTAATGCCGTTATTCCACCAGCAGTGCCTAAAGGTCAATCCTTGTTGAGAACGAGTTACATGGCCAGTCATACAGACGAACACCTAAATCGAATTTTAGAAGCGTTCAAAAAAGTTGGTTTAAAGCATGGTATGATCGATGGAAACGGTAATCGACTTAAACACGCATAATAATCGATTATGAACGCAACGGGGGTCACTATTGTCACTACAAGTGGCGAGAAAAAGAAATTCATAGAATTCCCGTACACACATTACAAAGATGATCCTCACTTTGTGCCACCTCTCAGGATGGACCAGAAAAAGCTAATTAATACTAAAGCTAATCCATACTATAACAATGCAGAGTCGGTTTTTTTCATTGCTGAGTATAAAGGTAAACTAGCGGGTAGAATTTCTGCAACCTTGGATCGTAGGTACAATGAAGAACATAAAACAAAAACTGGGCATTTTGGTTTTTTTGAGTGCATAAATCACATACCCACCGCTGAATTGCTTTTTAGAGTTGCCGAAGATTGGCTCAGAGACAAAGGGATGGAAAAAGTGCTTGGTCCGGCAAGCCCAGGAATGATGGATACGATTGGCATCTTAAAAGAAGGCTTTGACAAAGACCCTTTCATATTAATGCCATATAACAAGTCCTATTATCCTTCTTTGATTGAACAATGTGGCTATACCGAAACAATGGAACTCCTATCATTTATGATTACGCAAAGCGATGTTTCTGCAGATCGGTTAGCAAGAGCAATGAAAATAGTGTATAAAAGAAACCCAGGACTTTCGTTTAGATCCATCAACATAAAGAATATAAAAAATGAAGTTGAAATAGTTCGTAACATTTACAATAAAGCGTGGAAGAATAATTGGGGGTTTTTACCACTAACTAAACAAGAACTTCAATCTACGGCGAAAGATTTTAAGCTTATTCTAGACCCAAGGGTTGCACATATTGCTGAAATAGATGGTCGTCCGGTTGGTTTTTCCATCTCTATTCCTAACCTAAATGTTCTTTTTAAAACAATGAATGGAAAATTATTTCCATTTGGCTTTTTAAAAATATTATTGAAAAGAAGAAAAATCGGAGAACTGAGAACAGTATTAATGGGGGTGTTACCAGAATATCAAGGTAGAGGCATTGAAGCGTTGTTAAATCAACGTACTATAGAAATGGGTAAGTTATACGGCTATAAACGGTCAGAAATAAGTTGGGTTCTTGGAAGTAATAAAGATATGATTCGAGTTGCTGAACGATTAGGAGCTAAGATTGATAAGCGCTATAGTATGTATGAAAAAATATTATAAAGTATTAATAGCAGAGTTTATATAGCACTATTTATAATTATAATGCTATGTCACCCTTACAAATTTATATGATAAAGAATAATTAACGATGAGTGATTTTAGAATAGAAAAAGATAGTATGGGAGAAATAAAAGTACCCTCTCATGCATTGTATGG
>JAYPYN010000010.1:14354-16875 GCA_038154605.1 Balneolaceae bacterium | reverse complement strand
TATACAAACTTTCCAATAAGTGGAATTACATTTAGTAGTGAGTTTATACAGGCACTTGGCATTGTAAAAAAAGCAGCTGCAATGGCTAATGAAGAGCTAAAAATGGTTGATTCGGTAAGATCTGCAGCCATACAAAAAGCGGCTCAAGAAGTAATAGACGGCCAACATGACGATCAATTTATTGTTGATATATTTCAAACAGGGTCGGGAACATCTAGTAATATGAATGCTAACGAAGTGATAAGCAGAGTTGCAAATATTGGATTACAAGATGATGTTCAGGTTCATCCTAACGATCATGTTAATTTTGGCCAAAGTTCTAACGATGTAATTCCAACAGCTATTCGTATTGCCGCAGTATGTGCAGTTACACGTAATTTGGTTCCTTCTTTAAATCATCTTAAAGATACTTTATTACATAAAGGTGCTGAGTATGCCCATGTTGTAAAAACAGGTCGAACACATCTAATGGATGCAATGCCAGTAACAATAGAACAGGAATTTGGTGGTTATGCACGCCAAATTGAACTCGGAGTTCAAAGAGTAGAAGCGGCGTTGCAACGAGTTAGAGAATTGCCACAAGGTGGAACGGCTGTTGGTACAGGTATTAACACACATCCTGAATTTGGTAATCATTTTGCAAGTAATGTTTCCAATCTAGTTGATGAACATTTTGTTGAAGCAAAAAATCATTTTGAAGCACAAGCTACTGTAGATGCCCCTGTAGAATTAAGTGCACAGTTGAAAACTATTGCTGTTAGCCTAATGAAAATTTCTAATGATCTTAGATGGATGAATTCAGGGCCAAATTCAGGAATAGGGGAAGTGCAACTTGCTGCGCTACAACCAGGATCTTCCATAATGCCAGGAAAGGTAAATCCAGTAATAGAGGAGTCGGTAAATATGGTGTGTGCTCAAGTTATTGGTAATGATGCGGCAATAACTGTAAGTGGTTTAAATGGAAACTTTGAACTGAATGTAATGTTGCCAGTAGTTGCTCATAATTTACTACAATCAATACAAATTCTAGCAAATGCCGCAAAAAATCTGGCGGATCGGTCTGTGTCTAAGTTAAGTGTTAGAGAAGATGTAATTGCAGATAAAGTAGGAAGAAATCCAATTTTGGTAACAGCTCTAAATCCTATAATTGGGTATGATCTAGCTGCTAAAATAGCAAAAAAAGCGTACACAGAACAAAGACCCTTATTGGATGTAGCTTTAGAAATGACAGACCTTTCAGAAAAAGAGTTAATAGAAGCGCTTAATCCAATAAAAATGACTAAAGGTGGATTTATAGAATAGTGTATTCTATAAAACTGATGTTGATGTGTTTGTGATGTCTTAAGATTGGGAGTGTACTTTCAAAAAAGTACATTAAATCGTATATTAATAATCCTCTCTCGCGTCCATATAAGTCAAGTAAGCCTAAAGTAACAATATGTTAGAAGTTAAACCCAAAACTCGAAATTCTTTTACTGCTGCTGAAAAAAAAGAGATTCTCTCAGACTACAAATTAGGTTGGACAAGCCGGTACATGTCTTTGATAGGACGGAAAGAGGTATTATCTGGCAAAGCAAAATTTGGTATTTTTGGAGATGGTAAAGAAGTACCACAAATTGCATTATCAAAAGTATTTAGGAAAGGGGATTTTAGATCTGGATATTATAGAGATCAAACCCTTGTGATGGCTATCGGTGGAGTAACCATTGAACAATTTTTTGCACAATTATATGCCCACCCTGATGAAAAGGCTGATCCCAATTCAGCTGGGCGCCAAATGAACTCGCATTATGCAACAAAATTAGTAAATGAAGACGGTAGTTGGATTGATCAAACAAATTCAAAAAATACAGCAAGCGGCATCTCACCAACGGCTGGACAAATGGCGCGATTAGTAGGTTTAGCACAAGCCTCAAAAATGTATCGTAACCTATCGAGTTTAAAAGGGAAAAAATGGGAAAAATTTTCAAAAAAAGGCAATGAAATTGCATTTGGTACAATTGGAGATGCCTCCACTTCAGAAGGAGTTTTTTGGGAGGCAATTAATGCAGTAGGAGTGCTTCAATTACCTATGGTAATGTCGATATGGGATGATGGATATGGGATTTCGGTTCCAAAAAAATATCAGACAACAAAAGAAAGTATTTCTAAGGTTTTATCAGGTTTTCAAAGAAATGAGCAAGAATTGGGGTATGAAATACTCACCGCGAAAGCTTGGGATTACAATCAACTTATTGCTACTTACGAAAGAGCTGAACAAATTGCTCGTAGCGAACACGTTCCTGTTATTGTGCATGTAGAAGAAGTGACACAACCTCAGGGGCATTCCACCTCAGGCTCTCATGAACGGTATAAATCGAAAGAACGATTAGAATGGGAGGTAGAATACTGCTGCCTAGCACAGTTTAGAAAATGGATTTTAGCTAAAAAAATTGCTAATCCAACACAATTAGATGAAATTGAGGTCGAAGCGCTAACATCTGTAAATGAAGGAAAAGCCAAAGCATGGGCAGCCTACATC
>JAYPYN010000010.1:0-14344 GCA_038154605.1 Balneolaceae bacterium | reverse complement strand
GTGTATATTAACAACAGCAAAATACATCTTGTTGTACAACCTTGATGTGTCCCTTTGACAAAAACTGTTATCAACATTCCGCGTCATTTCATGTATGAGCAAATAGTACGCCAACTTGTTTCCAATCCTATAAAAGAAGAAAAAGCATTTGTTCTTGCCAAAGTTTCTGAACTAAAAACCGAACTAAAAAATGAAAAACTCGAAGAGTTAGAGAGGAAGTTAAGAAACACATCAACAGCTATAAGAAAAGATATTTTACCTGTTGCAAGAAAAGCCGTTCGCTATTCAATAGGTTCAAATTCTAGTGCAAGAACAGAATTAATTGCTTGGCTTAATCAAAATAAACCAATTAATAAAGATCGGTATAATTCTCATCTGTATAGCCAAACCCCAAACTCTCCATTAAATATTAAGAATGTTCCCGCTGTGATTTCTGAGAGTTCGTCTAAAGTAGATGGGAGAATAGTGTTAAGAAATAATTTCGATAAACTTTTTGCTAAATATCCTAATCTAGTAACATTCGGAGAAGATGTAGGCGCATTAGGTGACGTAAACAAAGGATTAGAAGGACTTCAAGAAAAATATGGTAAACTACGTGTAGCCGATTCTGGAATTAGAGAAGCTACTATTTTAGGCCAAGGCATTGGAATGGCTCTGCGTGGATTGCGACCAATTGCCGAGATTCAATATCTCGATTATCTTTTATATTGTTTCTTCGTGTTAAGTGATGATTTGGCGACACTAAGATACAGAACAAAAGGCCAACAAGCGGCTCCTGTAATAGTTCGAACAAGAGGTCATCGATTAGAGGGGATTTGGCATTCTGGTTCCCCAATGGCTGTAATATTAGCAGGTGCAAGAGGAATGCATTTATGTGTACCAAGAAACTTAACAGAAGCTGCCGGATTTTATAATCTTTTGCTCCAAGGGGATGATCCTGCAATAGTGATTGAGCCATTAAATGGCTACCGTTTAAAAGAATTATTACCCGAAAACATTGGAGAATTTACAACTCCATTAGGTATTCCTGAAGTAGTAAAAAAAGGATCGGATATTACTGTAGTATCCTATGGTTCGACGTTCAATATTATTCAAAATATTATACCACAACTATCCGAAGCCAATATTGATATTGAATTAATAGATATAAGAACACTTCTGCCTTTCGATATTAATCAAATTATAGGTGATTCTATCAAAAAAACGAATAGACTTCTAATTGTGGATGAGGATATTCCTGGTGGAGCTTCTGCATTTATCCTTCAAAAAGTGTTGCAAGATCAAAAAGGATACTATCATCTAGATTCTCAGCCACGTTGTTTAACCGCACATCCCCATCGCCCGGCTTATGCATCGGATGGAGATTATTTTAGTAAGCCAAATGCAGAAGATATTTTTGATGAAATTTATTCTATGATGCGTGAATGTGATCCAAAAAAGTATCCAGAGCTTTACTAATAAAATCAGTATCTAAGACTCTCCGATCATTACACAACCACTATTCTTTAAACTAAAGCTCGAGCTTTTAATTCTAAATATTTATGGCATTGATGGATAACTCTTTTGGAGGGGTAAGAATGGTGTGAATTCCTTCTCGATTCAATGATTTTACAATCTGTCGTTTTTCGAAATTGAATTTCTCTGCTACGGTTTTTAGGTAAACATCACCCACATTTTTAGATTCACGCTTAAGAAGCTCACTAATTTCTGTGTTTTCAAAAAAAATGGTGACCAGCAAATGATCATGGGCAATTCGCTTTAAGTATGGAAGTTGCCTTTGCATGCTACTCAAAGTTTCAAAATTTGTGTAGAGTAGAATTAAACTACGTTGCTTTACATGATTCTTTAATCCTATTAATAATTGATCATAATCGGATTCCATGAAATTAGTCTCAACATTATATAGTGCATGCTGAATGGCCCTAATATGCGTTTTTTTTCTCTCAGCGCGAACAGCACGAACTTCTTTATTTGAAAATGTGAGTAGTCCAGCTTTATCATCTTTAATTATTGATATATTTGAAATTACAAGACTTGTATTTATGGCATATTCGAGTAACTGTAATCCATCAAACGGCATTTTCATTACTCTTCCAAGATCAATCACATTAATTATCTGTTGAGATTTTTCATCCTGGTATTGATTAACCATCAATTGGCTACTTCTAGCTGTAGCTTTCCAGTTAATTGATCGGATATCATCCCCACGTACATATTCTTTAATTTGATCGAATTCCATAGTATGACCGAGTCGCCGAATTTTTTTCACTCCTACATCAGACAATCGATTTGATATAGCATACATCTCGAATTTCCGCATCTGTATATAAGAAGGGTATACGGGTATAGTTTGGTTTGCATCTAGCTTAAAACGGCGCTGAAGAAATCCTAAACGAGTGGATACATATACTAATATATTACCGAAATTATATGTACCACGATGAATGGGTCTTAGCTTATACTTGAAATTAAGTTCTTGTTTCGGTAAAAAAGCAGCTTTGATTTCAAAATTTCGTATTTGAAATTGTATGGGTATTTCATCGATTATTTTGGTGTTTATTTCGATGCGATAACTAGATCTAATGTTTAGTTGAATAATATTTTCATCTCCATTTGAGAGTCGTTGTGGAGTAATCCGAATAGCTGAAATTCCCGAGTTTCTACTATATAGTAGTAAGAAATCTATTAATAGTAATAGTCCGACCACAATAATTAATACTTCGCTTAGAGCAGAAAAAAGGGTAAAGAAATTTCCAAGTATTAAAGCCCCACAAAGCCCAGAAACTATTAAATAGAATTGATTGGAGATATATAAATTCCTGAAAAAAGTCACTATCTAGGAACTTCTATTTTATTTGCGATGAGTGATAGCACAGAATCAGATGAAATACCCTCCATCTCTTTTTCTGGTGTTAGCATAATTCGGTGACGAAGAGTAGGAACCACGATATGTTTTACATCTTCAGGAGAAATAAAATCTCTACCTCGCATTGCTGCCCAAGCTTGTGCGGCTTTTAATAGATACACCGAAGCTCTTGGGGAAGCTCCAATAGATATGGATGCTGAATTTCTGGTTTCATGAACAATACTAGCGATATGGTGCATAAGTTCTTTCTCAACATGGATTTCGTTTACCATGGCACGATGTTGATTTAATTCTTTTGCGTTTATAACGGAAGTAATTTCATCGGTATCTGCTGAAGCTTTTCGATTATAACTCCCTTCTAGTATGTCTATTTCGTCTTTGATAGTAGGGTAGCCAACATCTATTTTAAAAAGAAAACGATCTAATTGAGCCTCTGGTAAACGATAAGTACCTTCATGTTCAATAGGGTTTTGTGTTGCAATAACCATAAAAGGATTTTGCATACCATAAGTAGTACCATCTACGGTAATCTGTTGTTCTTGCATCACTTCAAATAATGCAGCTTGAGTTTTTGCCGGTGAACGGTTTATTTCATCAATCAAGATAAGATTGGAGAATATAGGACCTTTTTTGAATTCAAAATCAGCAGTTTTTGAATTGAAAATGGTAGTTCCTATGATATCCGCAGGCATTAAATCAGGTGTAAATTGAATTCGAGAAAATTCTGTATCAATCGTTTTTGCAAGAATACGAACGGTAAGTGTTTTTGCAACCCCTGGAACTCCCTCAACCAACACATGGCCATTAGCTAATAACCCACAGATAAGTAGATCAATAAATTCATCTTGTCCAATAATTACCTTTTTTATTTCTGTACGTACATCATCCACCATCTGCTGAAGCTCATCTAAATTAATTCTATTAATAAAAGGGGTGAGGGATAGTTCCTGATTTTGCTCAGGGTTTAATTGTGTTTGTTCGTCCATTATCTTAATGAATGTTTGTAGAACCAATCTATTTGATCGGTAATCTGTTTAAGGCGTTTCTGTGTAATGTTAGTTTCGGTTTGTGCTGTATTTATAGCAGAAAATAGATCATTTATTTCTTCTCGATTTATCCCAGAGCGATTCGAAATCTGATTGATAAAGTTCTCAGAATCCTCAACTTTTATTTGAAGATTTGTGCGGATATAATCAAAGAAAAAAAGAATTTTCTTGTCTAGAATATCTTTATGCGTACCATTATTTAAATATAGATTTGCGATGGTAGAGGTAAATTGAATACTGGTATTTTTTATTGGTTTTAATTCAGGAATAATTCGTTGTTTACGTTTTGCTCCAAAAACGAGATAAACAATTAAACTACCAAGAGCAATAAACCAAGCCAAGCGTAAATTTGGTTGCGAAACCACATATGAGAGTGAGCTTGAAAAACTAGCACGACTTGCTTTGTAGTATTCATCCCAAATTACATCCTGAATTGGGAGAAAAGATAAGGCAGTAAAGGCATAATCAAACCGGTGAATATCTGTTAAAAAGTAGTTTGTAAATAATAAAGGATTTGAATGTACGAAAAGTGAACCGTGCTCTAAATCTATCCTAATAAAATTAACCAATTGATTATTAATTTCACCTAAAATCGTAGTTTTTGATGTATCAAATGATGCAAAATAGGAATTTGTATTTCGCATAGGGAACAGCCAGTCAGCATTATTATCTAGATTTTGATTGGTGAAATTAATCTGGTTTTTAATTACGGAATCAGCAACATCTAAGTGAGGAGGAATTATTGGAAAATTGGGTGTTAGTTGAATATTAAGTGTGTCAGCTAAAGCACCTTCTAATTGTTTAGTAGCTATAAAAACATTGTTGCCTTTTTTAACCCCATCTAAAAGAATTTCTGTTTCGAATTCATCGATGGTTAAACTCGAATTTATATAAATCAAATTCATAGATTCTTCCTGATAAAATTGCTCAAATATAGGTTCTGAGTGTATATCGATGGTTTTATCTGGAAATAATGTTGCCAATTGGTTAAAGAGAATGTATCCACCATAAGGTTTTTTTTCTGTACTAGAATACCCTTCCGACCAATCAATTGGTTTTGGTTGAAGTAATCTAACTGTTACAACCAAAATGGTGATGAGTACTAAGCCAATGATGTATTTTTTTTCCTTACTGCTCATTAATGGAAGCACTCATATTCTTAAGTATTGAGTGGAAGGTCTCGAACTGGTGGGTATTAATTTCGAAATCCCCATATTCAACAAATTCATAGTAGTTGGTAAGCTTTTGAAAATCTTTTTTAAAGTGTTTGTTTTTTAGTTCTTTTAAATAATCCAAATTGGTTTTTTGAAGCTCGAAGGTAATGAGGTTATTTTGAGACAACATTTTAAGTGCAATCAAATAGCCATAACGCGTAGCGGCATGTAAATTGTTTTCTTTCAAAGCCTGTTTAAAAAGCTCTTCCAAATTTAAATTTTCTAATGCTTCTTGCTCAATACCAAGGGTAAATCCTTGGCTGGAATTATTATTTTTAAATATGTTTACTAGTTCCCCGCCCATTAATTGATTAATAAATGAAACTATCAAATAAATTAAAGCAGCTATAAATAACAATCGGAAAATACTACCACCAATGGGGTTATCAATAACTGGAAGTAAATAATTTGAAAGAAAACGGATAATTCTAAATAGTAGTGATTCTGGATTCTTAGGTGGTGTGTTGTAAATAAAATCTGGGTTATTGGCATAGTTTTCAATAACCGAATCTGAAGGTATTCTGATGTCTATGAATGATGAACTGTCAACAGTAGCATTTATTTGTGCGACTAATGCTGAGTGTTGAAAACATCCAAAAATTAGAAATAGAAGAAAAATGCTCTTCTCTATTTGCATTAGTCTAATAAACTTTCGATTTCTAACCGCATATTACCACCTTCTTTCCGTTCAACTAAATTAAAATATTGAATAGAAATGGCGATTAGAAATACTGATGTAAATAATGATGAAATAGCAGTGATTATGCCGTTTATTACGAAATAAAAATTCGACCAAAGTGATGGATCGTTAAGTTCAGCGGCTCCAGTTTCTAGAGTAAAAATAGATAATGCTGAAAGAGGTATAATAAGGGAGTAAGATGCTATAATCATAATAATATACATGATAACTACCAAGCCAAATGTAGCCCACCAGTATGATTTTGTTAATTCCCAAGAGCGACGCATAGCCCCTAATACGGATTCATCCTCCATAATTAATACAGCGGTACTCATGCAAAACTTAATGGCAAAAAATATCATCGAACAATATTTTCAAGAATTGCATCTGGCGTAGGTTCATAATTATCTCTTGTAAGTTTAATGTGTTGTAACGATACAAGAGTTAAAACTGCATTTCCAATAATGCCTAAAATTACGCCAAAGAAATATCTAGCCCCAAATATGGAATTTATATAGTCAATATTTCCACTCCCAAATGCACTAAATATTTCCTCTGTAATGTCTTTAATCAAGAAAAATTGCACGATAAAAATCGGGAGAACAAAAAAAAGAAGGGCTTTGCCAATAGTTTTATAATGAATACGAATATACTGGAATGTGTCAGTAATAACGGCTCCAATATCTCTAATTTTATGGTGTGTGAATGATTGCATGCGTGTGAGTTCTTTTTCTATATATGTTATATGGTAGAATTATGTAATAAATAATGATGAAGGTGAATGATCCTATGATAATAAAAAGACTTAGAAATAATGGCATATCAGTGTAGCGAGTGACAAAACTTTCTAAAAAACCTGCTACAATAAATACTGGTATAAGACTAAATAACATTTTGATTCCATCTTTAACACCTAATTTAAATGATGTTGTTCTTTTTAAAGTACCTGGAAATATGAAACTATTTCCTAAAACAAATCCTGCTGCTCCAGAGATGGTAATAGCACTTAACTCCAAGGCACCGTGAATAAAAATAACCAGCATAGCCTCAGAGAGGAGATTGTAATCAGCAAAAAAAGTTATGAAAGCACCCACCATAATCCCGTTTTTTAACATGATATAGCCCGTGCCAAATACCGTAAAAATTCCAAATATAAAGTTGATGAAAGAAACACGAATATTATTAAAAGTAATAGCAAAGAACATGTCTAACTGTGTGTGTGATTTGTAAACAGCTAATGGATCTTCTTTATTTATATTATCAAGAGTCATATTTACATAATTATCACCCAAAATAAATCTCGCAAAAGAATCGTCATTATTCTGAGAAACTGCCCCAATCACACAAAATAAAAAAAATATAAATATGGAAGCTGTGAGTTCTTTTAATCGATATGAAAAAATCTGAGGCACTTCACGAGTCCAAAATGTAATAAATCGTCTTCTATGTTCTTTTTGATTTTTATAGATGGTATTATGCGCTTTGATAGATAAATCATTAAGATACATGGTTGTTTTGGTATTGGGATAACAACTCTGAGCGTAAGCGAGATCGTTATTTAGCTCCACATAAAGTTCTGCTAGATAATCGGCAGTGTGTGTGTTATGAATACGCAATGCTTGTTCGTAGTTTTTCCATTTTTCAGCATTCTTTCTAAGAAAAGTAACTTCTCGCATACGTAATTTAAATGTTGTTTTTATTGAAGCCTAGAAATAATGTATCTTCTAAAAGATACAAAAAAATTATTGTTCAAATAGAAACCATTCTATGCAAACTATCGGTGTTGAAACCACACAACATGTTACCTTAAATTACACACCTGCACCAATCCTAGATAGAGTATTAGCTTTTTTTTTAGATACACTTATTTTGGTTGGATATTTTCTAATTTTAAGATTTGTTTTTGGGTTACTAATAAAAACTAGCACTTTTACGGTAATAGAAAATCAATGGATTGCACTAATTTTGACTTCCATTGTACCATTATTTTATCATTTAGTGAGTGAGGTACTATGGAATGGAAAATCGTTTGGCAAATGGATGATGTATTTACAGGTGGTTCGCACTGATGGGACAAATGCTACCTTCGGGAATTATTTGATTCGTTGGATATTTCGATTACTAGAAATAACGTTTACTGGCGGTACCTTAGCTTTGATAACAGTATTGATAAATGGCAAAGGACAACGTTTAGGTGATCTAGCAACAAAAACTTGTGTGATTAAAACTCGCAGAAAAGTTACGCTAAACGATACCATTTATAGTGAAATAAGTTCAGATTATATTGTAAAATACCCTTCAACCACTAACCTAACCGATAATGATATCTCTATTATAAAGCAGCTGTTGAAGTCAAAAAAGAATTATGAGAATGCTACTTGGTTTGTAATGGTGCAACGTACTGCTAACATCATTCAAAATAAAATTTCAGTGATTAAAGAAGAACCAAGTGCTGATGATTTTTTAATTCAAATAATCAAAGATTATAATTACTTACATCAGTAAAATATTGTATCCACAAAAAGAATCAACCAAAAAACTGGTAAGTATGCAATAGAAAATAACATAAGCTTTCTAGCATTGATGGGAGATCGGTTTTTGGCAAAAATGATAGTAACCCACACATAAAAAATCGTCAAGCTCAAACTAATAAGTAAAAAATACATGCTAGCTATGCCAAGATGATAAATTGCGTAGCAAAAAGGGAATAGTAGAAAAGTGGATATAAGTGCATAAAAAGCTGTTTTTTTCCCATCTGTATCATTTTTGGGGAGCATTTTAAATCCTGCCGAAGAATAGTCGTCTTTATATTTCCACGCTATGGCCATTACATGGGGAATTTGCCAAAAAAATACGATTCCAAAAAGTATCCACATTCCAATATCGTTTAAATTTCCTGAGGCCGCCACCCATCCCCCCACAGGAGGTAAAGCACCTGGAATAGCTCCAACTAATATATTAAATGCCGAAACTCTTTTTAAAGGGGTGTAGGCAGCAAGGTAAATTAGGGTTGTTATAAAAGAAATTAAACCAGCTAAAGGATTTACAATAAGAATTAAGTAAACAAGACCAGCGAAAATTAACATCAAAGAAAAGAGCATACCGTGAGGAGCCGAAATACGTTGTTGAGGTAAAGGTCTTTTTTCAGTTCGTTTCATTAACCCATCATAATTGCGTTCCATAAACATATTATGTGCGCTAGTTCCGGAGGCAATTAAGTAGGTTCCCAACAGGGCATGTACTAATAAAACATAGTCAAATTCGAGCTGGCTGCCTAAAATAAACCCGATACTTGTGCTTATTAATACTGCAAAAGCAATTCCAGGTTTAGTAAGTTGGAAATAATCAGAAACTGTAGCCATTAGGGAACGCTCTGGTAAGATATTTTCTTGAGTAGAATTCATGAAATTAGTTAAACAGTAGCCTATTTTATATCATTCAAAAATAAGGATTATTAATCTTTTTCCGTAATTGTTGATGAATTTAAACGTCTATCAGAAAATATCTATACTCACAGTATGTGCAACACTCTTCTTAATACTTGTAGGAGGGTTAGTTAGAGCAACAGGTGCGGGTATGGGATGTCCGGATTGGCCTAAATGCTTTGGGCAATTTATACCACCAACAGATGTATCTCAGCTGCCTGAAAATTATAAAGAGCTTTATGTTAAACAGCGAATAGAAAAAAATAAAAAAATAGTGAGTTATTTAAACTCATTAGGTTTTAATGATTTAGCTTCTACTATAGCAAATGATCCTAATGTTTCCAAAGAGGAAGATTTTAATGTTATTAAAACATGGACCGAGTATATCAATAGATTAATTGGTGCCATTATTGGAGTGCTTGTTCTGGCTACATTTTTAACTTCATTACGCTATTGGAAATCAAAAAAGTCGATTCCCATTTCATCAGCACTAGCTATATTTCTTACGCTTTTTCAAGCTTGGCTAGGCTCTATTGTTGTAAGTACTAATTTACTTCCAGGAACCATTACCATTCATATGGTTTTTGCGATGATCATTGTAACGGTATTATTATATGGAACTTATCAAGCTAGTCATAAGATGTTTCATTTTCAGATCGATGAAAACGTTAGGGGACAATTATATAAGCTTTCAATAGCGCTATTGGTGATTACAATTGTACAACTAATTCTAGGTACACAAGTAAGAGAAGCAATAGATACCGTCAAACTAATCCATTTAAATGAGCGATCAGAGTGGCTTAATCAGTCTGGATTAATTTTTTTAATCCATAGATCATTTTCATGGCTAGTACTAGGAACGGGAGTTTGGATAATGAGTGTGATATGGAAAAATCAAATAGATAGAATAATTTACAAGTTAGGAGCTATAAACTTATGCATGATTATACTTCAAATTATTATTGGAGTAGGATTAGAATACCTAGATTTAGCAGCCCCACTACAGGTTATTCATCTTGTAGGTGTGGCGCTTATGATTTGTACACAGTTTCTGATGATTCTAGCACTTAATAAGAAATCTATAACTTCTCGAGAAGCTGAGTAAGAAAAGCCCTCATTTCAGTTAAATCTTTTTGTATGTTTGCCGATGACTGAGCGTTTAAATGTTCAGATTCATATTCTCCGTTCAGCATGCGTTTAATGCCTTCACTGGTGTATTTTTTACTTTCAAGTAAACTCTTAATCTGAAAAATTAAATGTACTTCTTCTTCTTTGTATGCTCGATTTCCAGCACTATTTTTTTTTGGTTTTAACTGGGTATAAGTTTTTTCCCAATTACGAAGTACATGGGGGGGAAGTCCAGTTAATTCGGTAATTTCCCCAATTGAGTAATACAATTTTTTCATAGCTAGTAGAAAGTGTATTTTAACATCGACATATATACTGAAAGAAAACCAATTAAAACCTTTTTTAAAAGTAGGTATTTTGCAAAAATCAAAAATTTTACATCCAATAGATATTTCGCTAGTAATTCCCGTTTTTAATGAGGAAGAATCATTAAAAGAGTTAGTTCAGGCTATTGAAGCTAGTTTGTCAGAGACATTTAGCATTGAAATAATTTTTATTGATGACGGTTCCACAGATTCTTCTTGGGAAATAATAGCTACGCTTGCGCAGGTTAAGGAGTATGTTCATGGTATTTCCTTTCGCACCAATCAGGGTAAAAGTGTTGCCTTACAAGCAGGATTTGAAAATGCAAAAGGCAAGTTTGTAGTTACAATGGATTCAGATCTACAAGACGATCCCGACGAAATACCAGCAATGATTGAGCGTTTAAAGGAGGGTGACGATATAGTAAGTGGTTGGAAAAAGAAACGATACGACCCAATAACAAAAACTATTCCTTCAAAGTTTTTTAATTGTGTAACCCGTTTGGCATCAGGAATAAAGCTTAATGACTTTAATTGTGGCTTAAAAGCATATAGGAGCGAAGTAGTTAAAAGTATTTACTTATATGGAGAACTTCATCGCTATGTGCCTATTTTAGCAAAAAGAGAAGGTTTTACAAAAATATCGGAGCAGATAGTAAAGCATCATCCTAGAAAATATGGGCATACCAAATTTGGAATCTCACGCTTTATCAATGGATTCCTAGATTTAATTACAATTTTATTTGTCCAAAAATATTTACAAAGGCCAATGCATTTTTTTGGCTCAGTTGGGATGATATTGCTTGTTATCGGTGGAGCCATAAACAGTTATATGGCATTTTTGAGAATAGTATATGATGCAGGTATTGGTAACCGACCGTTGTTATTTTTGGGTATTTTATCAATGGTGTTGGGGGTTCAATTTTTCTCAACAGGATTGTTGGGTGAATTAATAAATAAAAATCATGTAGAATCTCATAAGCCACCCATCAAAGAAGAGATTTAACCTAGATAAAAAAATGTACTAGATCTTTTTGTGTGTCTGTTTCAAAAAACTATGTACCATTTACCGTTAGTTTTGAATTTAATTTATAGATGAAAAATACAATACATCTAATACTTACACTTATCGTAGTTCTTCTGATAATAACACCATCAACTTTTGCAGAATCTAAACCTGACACTACAAAGATTAGAACATATCCACATCTAAATAAATGTATAGAACAGGCTTATATGACATCAGATAGTGTGAGATTGGATGTTGGTATGCTTGCAGAAATTACTTGGTTGCGAGAAAATAGAACTAATTGTGAATTTAATAGTGCAGTTACACGCCGATTATCATTGCGGCTAATGGAGTTAGGAGATGAGCAATATGGCGATGAAGGCTTAGAAATTTCCATCGATAGAAAAAAACTTTTTGCTGAGTCGTTAGATTGGGCAAAAGTGGCTGTTTTAGAGGATTCAACCGACGACATTAATTTCGAAAATTTGGCGATGGCATTTGCAGCTAAACTTTCGGTGGCTGGGTTAAGAGGCAAATCATTACTAGCAGATAGTGTTCGAATTTATGCAGAAAAGGCGGTGGAAATTAATTCTGATAATCATCGGGCATATCATATTCTTGGCCGATGGCATTATGAAGTGTCCAAATTAAGTTGGATTCTTCGAAAATTATCTAAATTATTGTTCAAACATTCGCCAAATGGTTCATTCAATCTAGCGGTAGAATATTTTAACAAAGCCATTACATTGAATGACATCCCAGTTCACCATTATTGGTTGGGGATGTCTTACCTTGAATCGGGTAAAAAAGATAAGGCATTAGAAACCTTTAAATATTTATTAATGCTTGAAGATGACGGCTTGTACAATGCCGAATATTTTAAGGAACGTGCTAAAAAGCTCATAAAAAAGCATGGTTAGATTTTTATTTCTGCTAGTTCTCATTCTCTCCTTTCAAGGAGAGGTAAGTTTTTCTCAAGATTCACTTCTTACAGGTCGTAAAATAATACCACTTCCAGAACTGTCATTTAGTTCAGATTTTGGGGTAAAATTTGCAGTAGAGGCTCTTATTTATGATTACGATGATGGAAGTGTAATCCCCTTTAAAAATCATTCACGCTATAGAATATCGTATTCAACAATAGGTGCTTTTTCCATGTTAGCTTCTAATGATGATGTTAATGCTTTTAAAACTGATAATCGTATGAACTACTATGCGAATGTTTCTAGAAATATGTCGGATTATTTTTTTGGAGATACCGATCAACAAGAGTATGATAAAGCTAGGTATGATACATCCAATTATTATAACTATGAGATGATTCGTGTAGATGTAGGAGGGAACTTTAGGAAAGCTTTTCATCCAACTAAAAAAAATAGCCTTGAATATAAAGTTGGATTATCATTGATCTATGAAAAGCCAATTAATCCATCTGATTCAAAATTCATTTCATCTGAAAATGTAGATGGAAATGACGGAGCTTTTTTATCATTATTTGAGATTGGTATGCTACTAGATAAAAGAAATTCTGAATTTCGCCCCCAACAGGGGTATTACTTTGATGCTAGTATAAAATATTCACCACTTTTTTTAAGTACGCACCAAGGGCTGTATAATTCTATCAAAGCATATGGGTTTATTCCACTAGTTAACAGGTTTATGGAAATTACCCTCGCAACAAGAATATCGCTTCAAAACGCCATTGGATCTAAACCATATTGGATGACCCCTATGCTAGGAGGAACAGGCACACTAAGAGGATTTATTTTTCGTAGATTTTCTAGCGATACCGCGCTTTCTTATTCCGCAGAATTAAGAGCTTGGTTCTTTAAAATTCCAAATACAAAGGTAGAGTTAGGCGGTCAATTTTTTGTAGATGGAGGGCGGGTTTTTTCGAATAAAAATTGGGATTTGATCCTTACTGACCATAAGTTTGCATTGGGTTTTGGAGGGGTAATGTCTATCTTTACCCCCGATTTTATAATGAAAGCAGAATTGGGTTTTTCGGATGAGGGAACAGGTTTTTACCTCGGAACAGGCTATTCATTTTAATGTCATAACTGTTCACAAGAAAGTGTCACTCAAAAAGGTTTAATACTTTAATGCTACCATCACCATTTCCCGAGATAATCCTTTCACTATTTCTATTATCTGTTTTCATCATCACAATTTATACGTTCGGTGAATTCCATCTAGGATATATACTTGTAAGCAAGAATAAGAAAAAAAAGTACCATCCAGTTTTACCATCGTTTAACATTGATGAACTACCTCCAGTTACCATACAGCTACCCATGTATAACGAGCGATATGTTGCAGAAGCTGTAATTGATTCGTGTGCAAAGCTAGATTATCCAAATGATAAGTTAGAAATACAAGTGATTGATGATTCTGATGATGAAACAATCGAAATTGTAAACAATCGAGTATCTTTTTGGAAAGAACAAGGAATAGACATCAAAGCCGTAAGGCGCACTAATCGCAAAGGATATAAGGCAGGTGCATTAGCAGAAGCAACACCACAATCAAAAGGTGAATTTCTTGCAATTTTTGATGCAGATTTTCGACCCAACCCCGATTTTTTATTAAAATCGATCCCTTATTTTCAGAATAAAAACGTAGGGATTGTTCAAGGCAGATGGGGACATGTAAATAGAGAATACTCTTGGTTAACA
>JAYPYN010000009.1:26466-30895 GCA_038154605.1 Balneolaceae bacterium | reverse complement strand
ATAAACATACTACATTGTTTGGAGTAAATATTTGTATTCCCATATCATTACTATTTGGTAAGGGTTTATCGATTTTAATTTCTTTTATATCATAAAAGGGTACTATTCCTTTTTTTGTTTTAAAGTACCTTTTTTTTTTCCATCTTAATTCGCTTTTAGAAGCGTCAAAAATAAAACTCGATTTTTCGAACAGCACTATTCCCGATATTCCAAGAATAACCGCAGGTACTACGAGCCCAATAATGGGATAAGAAAAAATGGCTTGATTTTCTATATAAATGAAATATAGGATTCCAAAAATGCAGGTAAAAGTGCCAAATAGTGCAAGATAGCTCATTAAAACATAAGAGATGTGTACCTCTATATTTCCATTATTTTGTTTTTCAATTCTCATAGTTAGTTTTTTTCTTAATCTCTACATAACCGTATTTAAGTTAGGTTATGAATATATCGTCAGTAATTTCTTTTCAAAAATCTTATCGGGTCGCCTACAAGCAACTTAACTATTTAATGCTAAAGGTTATTTTTAATTTTCAGAAATTTCTATAATACAAATTGTTACAACCAGTCCAATCTGTCTTCTTTATGTTCGATTTTTACATAATGTTGAAATACTTCTTGTAGTTTAACATCTTTAGGTAACTTCTTTTTACTCGCCTCATCTAAGTAATGTGATATTAAACCTTTATTTAAAATTGCAATATCATCACAAAGGCTTTCAACAATCTCTAAAATATGACTAGTAATAATGATTGTTTTTCCTTTTGCTTTGAGTTTACGAAGTACGGTTTTCATTCGATCAATTGAAATTACGTCTACAGCTTCAAAAGGCTCATCAAGAAGCATAATTTGAGGCTCAACTAATACGGCTACACAAAAAGATAGTTTTTTTCGACTACCAGAGGATAACGTGTGGATTTTAACTTTTGCAAAGTCTTTAATATCGAAGTAATCCAATAAAGAATAAGCGTTCTCAATGAGTTCATCACTTTTTATTGAATAGATATCACAAACATATTCTATAAATTCTAGACTAGTAAATTGCTCGAATAATAAAGGGGGTTGAAGAACAGAAGAAATAGTTCGTTTTATACGTAGTTCATTTTCGGTGTTAAAAGGCATTCCAGCAATTTCAATTGTTCCAGCTTCGTAGCTAAGTAAACCAGTAAGAATACCAATTAATGTGCTCTTACCAGCTCCATTTGGCCCAATAAGCCCAAATATACGCCCTTCTGGAACCTCAAGATTTAAGTTTTTGAGTACGATTTTATCATCATACTTTTTTTCTAAATCTTGGATAAATATTGCTTTATCCATGTGATGAGCGTCGATAAAAATATCGGATGGAATATCCTATAGTGAATAACCCATAGGCTAAAAGCACCAACTGTAGGTTCGACATATTAGCAAAGGTAACGAACTCACGATCTCCTCTTATAAACTCAAGACTAAAACGTAAGAGTGCGTAGCCACCAGTATGAATGAAAAAAATAAGAGGTGATTTTTTATCGGACTTCCAAATTTTATGAAACACCCATAATACAATTCCAAGTAAGATAAAATCACCAAGCATTTCATACAATTGGGTTGGATGAAGGGGGGCTGAAACCGAGGAAGCTTTATCAACTAATCCGTTTTCATAAGACCATTGCCAAGCCGGGCTTGAAACTCCATATTCTTTTTCAAAAGCTGGTAATGAGGTTCCATATCTTGGAAATTGTACACCAAATACAGAATTGGTAGCAATTCCAAGTGCATCTCCATTAAGAAAGCAGCCAATTCTTCCAACTGCTTGACCAACCAACAACCCGGGTGAAACCAACGAAAAATATTCGAAATAGTTTAATCTTTTTCTTTTTGTGAAAAGATATCCTCCTATCATTCCGCCAATTAACCCTCCTGTAATACTATTTCCGGCACCAGATATACTAAATAAAATGAACGGATTTGACAGAAATAAATCTAAGTTCCAAAATAAGAAATGAGAGAGTCGAGCCCCAATTAATGCCGCTATTATAGACCAAAAAACAAGGCCATCAAATACTTCTACTTTACCGCCATGTTTAATTATTTGGCGATAGATGATATAAACTCCTAAAACAATAGATATTAAAAAATAGAGCACTTCGTAAAAGTAAATGGTGGTAAAGCTAGTATCAATATGAATAGGTAACATAGATGATGAATTCAATTTTTTTGTAAGGTACGAATTAAAGCTCACTCCATATACGCATTAAAATTCTTTTTTTAAATAAAGTGGCTAAAATTCCTATATGTTTCCAAATGTAAATACACATAGCAATTATTACTACAATCATTATGGTTAACCTGTACCATTCAAGACCATGCAGGGGAATAAATACAAGATATCCAACGGTAAAAATTGAAAATGAAATAGCAAAGGTAACCTTTTGTGGAATTATAGGATGTTTATAGCTAAAAGATGAATAGGTTGCTTTTTGATATTGATAGTAGGAGCTCCATAAAAAAAGGAACATAAACCAAAGGAAAATAAAAGTATTAGAGATATAAATATGGATAGGGTTGCCAATCTGTGGAATAATTAAAATCTCTATACCTGTTATGGCATAGAATACTATTAATGGTAATACAATCACCCCAATAAAACGTTCTTTAAGTTGTTGTTCTAAATGTACTGGAAATTGAAGGTGTAGTAAAAATTCTCGATGTTCATATCCATACATATTTGCCATTCCCATGGCAAGTAAAGCAACAGGAATTCCCGCTAGAATAGTAGGAATAAGTACAGTTTGTGCAATCTCAAAATTCACGTTTAATAAAAGGGGTACATACACAAATGGAATAAGTGTTACTGTTAACATTTGAAGTTTATTGTATGGATGGATCATAATGTAATAGTAATACTTTCCAGCATGTTTACCTAAAACATGGTGTAATAATTTCAATAATTTACTAGAAACCTCTTCTGCTTTTTTTTGTGTTGGCTGAAGTAAATTTATACATGTTTTCTTGAAATGATCATAAACCATAAAACCAGTTAAAAGGAGCATTACAATGGTACTACTAATGGCTTTCAACACCCCATATTCTATGGTTACAGCTGATAACATTATTCCACCTGGAAACCATCCTAGTATCGAGTTTAGAATTTCAACCTCGGGAATTATTTTGTGAATATTGCTGATGTGTTCAGCAGATATTATTTCTACCAATTTGAAGAGACAAAAAATTAGTATTAAGAAACTTATAACTACAAGAAAGAATCGGCGTTCAACAATATGAATAAATCGATGCTTGATGGAGTATATGAGAATATAATTTACGATTACTCCAAAAAAAGCCACAGGTATCTGATACCAATAGTCTATCTGTAGCATTAGAAATATCAACCAAGTTAGATTGTAAATGATATTTACTGGATGTAAAAAGCTTATTATTATTAGATATTTGGCAAGCTTTTTTAATGGATAACCAAGTCCAAGAAGTTTTCTATTATCATCTATATTTAAAAGTCTAAGATTTGTGAACGAGAAATGCATCACCCAATAGGTATTTGCAAATACAAGAAGAATAAATGAGTTAATTTTTGGTGTCAGCCAAGGGAGTTGTGTTGTCATCCAAGGATCGGAATCTATCCATAATACAACTAAAGCGGTTCCTATCAAGTTAACCATCATTATCCCTAAAAAAAGGATGTATCCAAGCATAAGAAAAACTTGAAATCGGTTAAGATTCGATAAAAAAATTCTCCAGTTTAATGAAAGAAGTTTAAAAAACATGATTCTTATGTGCGTCTATGTGTAACCACTAAAAAAAATATATAAGATGTATGATATATTTAATATGCTAAAAAATTTATGATACAATCTTTAAATATTTTATGTACCTATTCTAATATCTTGAATAATGATTTGCTATCAAGATATTCGAAATGCCTTTGCTCTACATTAAAATTTTCATCTAAAATTACCATTGCTGGTGGTGTAAAGTGATTATTGTTTGTGGCTAAAAGTCTGGCAATTTCATGAACGGGTGTTCTAGATTTCCCTATTTCATAGTTTTTAAACAGCCGTCCTCCAAACTCAATGCTTTCGGTGGTTTCTGCATCAAACCGTACTGCATAGTACTCGGTGTTTAGCACTTCGATGATGGAAGATTTAGTGAACACTACACGATCCATTTTTTTGCAATAGGTGCACCACTCTGTATAAAAATCGATGAATACCTTTTTGGGTTTTTTTGCAAGGGAATCATCCAATTGTTCGAACGAAATCCATTGTATAGCGTTGACTTCTTGTGCTAAGAGTTTATTTGATTGAGAGGTCACCATCCACAAAATACATATCAATACTATTAGCCTTATCATTAGTGTAAATCTCCTATTTTTAGTGAGATGAATACGGAACGTGGAGCAAGAGGGCCAAATACAAAATCGGAATCGCGCGTT
>JAYPYN010000009.1:22629-26456 GCA_038154605.1 Balneolaceae bacterium | reverse complement strand
AACATATTTTTAAGTCCTCCACTCATGGTCATGCTAAAGTCTTCAAAAATATCGATATGATAATTTAGTTTTAGGTTTACATCGATAAATGGATTGGAGTCGATCAAACGTAAAAAACCTGTTTCACTAACTACACGGGGAACAACCATAGAGCCGGTATAGGTGCCCGATACATCTAATTGTAGACTCTTAGATATGTTGTAGAATGTTGCAAAATACCCATACATATTCGGGTTTCTCAAAAACCCTTTAACCGTAACCGTACTTTCCCCCAATACAGGTTGCTCTTCTGGTTCAAAAAGTACTTGTGGATTATCGTAGCTTGTTTGTTGAAGGGTTCCTCCAATTTGGAAGAAAAAAGAGCTAGACGGCGAGTAGCCAAGCTCAAAATTGATACCACTTACGGTTGCACCTTCCCCATTTCTTACTTCTTCTAAAATAGAACCATTGGAAAGCACCCTTCCTGTACTAACTTGGGAAAACGGATCTTGTAATTGGGTAAAAAATCCTTCTAATAAAAAGGTAGTCTGTGTGACCCCACGATTTCTAGTGTAATTAATAGAAGCGGTGTATGCATTTGAAGTTTCTTTGTCTAACTCATTGGAAAGGATCACAAATAGGGGCTCTCCCCCTACAGACGAAATATGTAAATCTTCGTTAAATGCTTGTGGTGATCTGAAACCACGGGCGTAGCCTCCGCGAAAACGTAAATATTCATTAATTGTATACAATAATGTAAACCGGGGGCTTAAAACACCCAGATTTATATCCACCGAGTTGTTAATGGTGCCCACTTTATAGTCTCCATCTACATTATTTAGATCGTAGCGAAGTCCGAGAAGTGTTGTCAACTTATCCCAAGGTTTCCATTCGTATTGCACAAATAAACCTAAGGTATTTACTTGTTGATCTATAATTCTACGATATCCTTGAATTTCGTCGGTTGTGTTGTAATACTGATTTTCTATTCCGAACGTAAATACGTCGCGACTATCGAAATAGCGATTGTATTGTACCCCAACTACAACTGCTAGATCATCAGTATTTCCATACGCATTGATCGCTAGCGCACTATCTTGTGGGGTTCTACCTCCACCAAGACCTCCATAAAAACTATCGCGCAACGTTCGTTGAAGCGAAGCATATACCGAAATTTTATTTTTATTGTCTGGAGTTCGTTGATCGTAATTTAAACTTCCAAAAAAAGTATCGTGGATTAGTTCTTCGGTTATGTCGGTAAAATGAGGGGCTAAATCTAACTGGTCTCCTCCACGACGATATTCTTTTAAAAGACTGAAGTCGCCCATTATTTTCCCATAGTTACTTGGTTTTATGAAAAATTTTGATCCAAAAACATTGTTTTTAAGTTGAACGAGTTCCGTAAATCCATCCCCGTTTGCGTCATAACTTCCACGGTCTCTATTCATAGCATAAAAGGTGACGCCTGTCTTTAAACTCTCATCAACAATAGAACCGTTAAAACTCAACGTTTGATCTACTGTTTTGCCAGCAATAAGCGCGGTGTTGGAATGTATTTCCCAGTTATTAGTTACAGGTTCTTTGGTTATTATGTTGATGGTCCCTGCAATAGCGTTCGACCCGTACAAGGCCGAACCACCACTTCGAGTGACTTCAACCTGTTCCACAATATTCGTTGGGATTTGCTCCAGCCCATAAACACTATTTAATGCACTAAATATAGGTCGACTGTTAATCAAGATTTGAGAATAATTTCCACTGAGTCCATTCATCCGAACTTGAGTAAATCCACAATTTTGGCAATTTGCTTCTATGCGAACTCCAGGTTGGAAACTGAGACCTTCCGAAATTGAAATCGATTGTGTGGCAGCTAGTAACTTGTTACTTAAAACATTTACTACTACTGGTGCATTGGCACGATCTAATTCATACCTCGTTCCACTAACCACCATAGCATCTAAATTCAGAAAATCTTCTTCCAGCTCATATTCTTTCTTTAGCACTTTACCTGGTTCTGTGCTTATAGTATCGAATACATTTTTAAAACCCAGGAAACTTATTTTTATTTGATGTGTGCCTACCGGTAGAGCTTTAATAACAAAAATACCTTCCTCATTAGTTACATCTCCTTTATTTAAGCTTGGAATGTAAACCGTAACACCAGCTAGAGGCTTATCTTCGGCAAATACCCTTCCAGTAAAGGTGCTTGTTTGAGCAATTATAGAAGCAGAACCGAAGCTACTTCCCAACATTATAAGTATTGTTAATACTATTTTTTTCATGATGATAGTCTAGTCATTCTAAACAAAATTAGAAATGCAAAAATACAAATTTAGCCTAGACTAAAAAAGCATAGGGAATTTTAATTTTATAGTTGAGCAGATATTGATATGTAAACTCCAACATTAACTTATTCTTGGAAAGAATAATTACCTTTTTAGTGGGGAAGGATTTTTAAACGTTTCTATGTTTGTCATCTCGAACGAAGTGAGAAATCTATTCCTCAGTTTAGGGAAAACCTCTAGAGTTCTCTCCCGATGAATCGGGATCGAAATGACAATATCTTGGCTCCCAAAACAGGCCTTAGAATTATGGATGAATCAAGCCGAGATGAAAAGAGCGGATTCCGAATACGTTCGGGACACCTATATTCACACCGGTCATTAGTTATTAAAATTGTACGAAAGAAGATGGACCTTTGAAGATAGGTAGCACATGGAGTGGAGGCGCATCAAAAATCACTACCCACAATCAAGAATCACAGCTAAACCAACATGGAGCAGATTCTTCTCTAGACAAGACACTATAGAATTTTACTTCTATGTAACTTTTATATACTTATTTTAATAATAATGTATGAGTAGGTCAAGCCTGTAAACTTCACCTAAAAACAAACTTTTCAAACTTAGAAGACTACATATATCTGTAATTATGAAAAGAAGTAGATTCCCCCCCCCCAAAAAAAACCTAATGGTTGCACTATATTTTAGTGAGCCCATTTTAAAAAAATTTTAATGCGTTGTTTTAATCATTCAATTGGGATTATTGGCTGTTCTATTTCTTGAATAACTTGTTCATAATCTCCATTCCAAAGGGTTTCTAGCTTCTTCAACTGTACATCTACTTTAGTGGCTAAATCCTCAAATACAGCATACTGTTGGGCGGTAGGTTTACCATAACCGGTAGCCACTGTCATTTTTAACGCAGCTAGTTTATTGTTTAATCGGATTGGAAAATTCAATACATCTTGAATTGCTTCTGCATTGGTTTGTACTAATTGCTGTTCTATTTCAGAAATGGTGATAGCCACTTTCTTTAAACGGTTGGTCAACTCTTTATTGTCATCAATTTTATCAACCAAAGATTTCATTTCTTCGGTAGCCTTACGAATCCTGTTTATAGCTTTATGGGTAGTGTCTAGCTTGGCATTGATGGTTTGTATAAGCTCAAATTGAGCCACTAAATCATTTTGTGAAACATCTACTAATCGAGGATCTTTTTTTATTGTAAACACTTCCGATGCAATTAGTTTGTCCCCAATATACAATTGAACTGTGTAATCTCCTGGCACCGCTTTTGGCCCTTTGATATTACCCGCCCATAATATTTGGCGACCTTCAAGTTCAGTCACTTTTGGATATTCTAAATTCCACACAAATTTGTTCATTCCAGCTTTATTTGATACCACATTAGGTCTAGGTTTACTGGGTTCCTCAAAAAATAATGGCGATTCCTTTATGGGCTTTCCTGATTCATCTTCGGTACTAGAAAATGTTTGAATGGTATTACCACGCATGTCAATAAACGCTAGTTTAATTTCTTCTTGCTGAGCTTCATGTAGCATAAAA
>JAYPYN010000009.1:0-22619 GCA_038154605.1 Balneolaceae bacterium | reverse complement strand
TGACTGCCCCATTTTCTGGATTTTTACCCGATGTAGATGGCCTATTATTTGTATTACCATATAAGTAGGTATCTTCTGGTTTAAATAAATAATGTTTGGCGTTTACAATTTCATCCGTTAACTGATGTAGCACAGGTAGATCATCCAAAATCCAAAACGATCGGCCTTGAGTAGCTACCACTAAATCTTTATCGCGTTTATGAACTGCTAAATCGGTAATGGGTGTGGCTGGTAAATTTAGCTGTAATGGCTGCCAATCATCTCCGGCGTTAAATGAAACATATACTCCAGTTTCGGTTCCTGCGTAAAGTAAACCAGCTTTATTTGGATCCTCACGAACCACCCGAGTAAAATCCATATCTGGTATACCTTTTGTGATTTTTTTCCAATCTTTGCCGTAATTGGTAGTACGATAAATGATTGGTTGGAAATCGCCAAATTTGTATCTAGTTGCTGCAAAATAGGCGGTACCAGCGGCATGTTCCGATGCATCTACAATACTAATTAATGATTCTGGAAGACCTTTTGGAGTTACATTCTTCCAAATTTTGCCATTATCTCGGCTAATGTGTATCAAACCATCATCCGTACCGGCCCAGAGAATTCCTGGTTCTACAGGTGATTCCACAAAAGTAAAAATAGTATTATAATATTCTACAGAAGTATCATCTTTTGTAATTGGACCGCCCGATTCTCGCTGTTTTGATTTATCATTTCTCGTTAAATCTGGGCTGATGTCTTCCCAACTCATGCCTTCATCGGTGGATCTATGCACATGTTGAGATGTTGCATACAATACATCAGGATTATGGGGTGAAATAACAATTGGGAAGGTCCATTGAAATCTATATTTCAATTCATCGGCTCCTGAACCCATTGGATTATCTGGCCAAATATCTATGCGATCACTCAACCTTAATTTTGCATCATATCGAGACAACGATCCCCCATAGCATCCACCGTAAGTAACATCGTAATTTTCTGGGTCTACTGCGATATATCCTGATTCACATCCTGCAACTTGCCACCAATCATCTTCATCAATTCCATTGGAGTTGGTTCTACTCATAATAGCAAAGGTTGAGTTGTCTTGCTGAGCGCCGTAAATTAAATAAGGGAATTGGTTATCTAATGCAACTTGATAAATTTGTGCAGTTGCGGATGTGTGATATGACGTCCATGTTTTGCCTCCATTATAACTTACTTGACCTCCTCCATCGTCACCAATAAGCATACGATCTGGATCGTTATCTGCGATCCAAAGATCATGATGATCGCCATGGGGAGTTCGAATTCGAGCAAAGTTTTTTCCTCCATCAATAGATTTCCAAAAACCCACATTTAACACATACACAATGTCTTCGCTCGATGGATCTGTTATTACTTTGGAATAATACCAAGCACGTTGGCGAAGGTTACGATCTGCGCTCATTCTTTTCCACGAAGCCCCGGCATCATCACTTCGAAAAAGTCCACCCCCTTTCGCATTTTCAACCATGGCAAAAACACGATCAGAGTTTACAGGAGAAACAGAAACACCAATTTTCCCAATCAACCCTTTAGGCATACCAACATTTCTTGTGATCTCTATCCAAGTTTCGCCACTATCTGTACTTTTAAATAATCCAGAACCTTCGCCTCCACTACTCATTTCATGTTCGGTTCTATAAGCTTCCCACATAGCCGCATAGAGAATGCGAGGATTGTTTGGATCAATAGCAATATCAACCGCTCCGGTTTTAGTGTTTCTAAACAAAACTTTTTCCCATGTTTTACCACCGTCTGTGGTTTTATAAACTCCTCGTTCATCACTATCCACGTTTCCGAAAAGTTTACCCATGGCGGCAATCCAAACAACATCGGGATTGGTCGGGTGAATTTCTATATCGCCAATAAATTGGGTTTCACCAAGGCCTAGATATGACCAAGATTTTCCTGCATCTGTAGATTTATATACTCCATCTCCTGGACTCATATTTCCACGAATATCGGTCTCACCCATTCCTACATAAATCACGTTTGGATCGGAATCAGCTACATCTATTGCACCAACAGAGCCTGTGTTAAAAAACCCATCGGTACTATTTTTCCAAGTATTTCCCCCATCGGTAGTTTTATATACCCCTCCACCTGTAAATCCAACATAATAAGTGTAAGGCTGGGAGTTATGTCCAGCAACCGCAACAGAACGGCCTCCTCTAAAAGGTCCAATTTCTCTATATGCTAGTTCATCAAACAATGTATTTTCAAACGTGGGTGTATTAGTTTCTTTTCCATGCCCAAATATTTGCGCTTGTAACATATTTACAAAAAATAAACTAACAACAAGTGTACCTGTGGATCCTAGAAAACGCTTCATAAATTTTCCTATTCGTGTTAATGAGAAAAGCATTTAACTACTGAATGTAGGAATTCAGAATCAAGTATTTCGTAAAACTTTGTGTTTTATTCACTTTTTAGATTTAATCAAATACAAAACGAAAAGTAATAGAACCCCATTGGATTTCTTGTGGAGCACTTTCGGGCAATTGAGTAAATCTCCATGTTCTTAGAGTAGTCATTACTTCCCTCTCTAATTCTGGGCTCATTTTTTTAATCGGAATAATTCGTCCAACCCTTCCATTCGGGCGAACTTCAAAACGAACTGTAATTATTGCTTCAATATTAGCTGTATTTCGTGGTAAGGAACCCATTCGTCTATCTCTTACTAGATCGCCTTCCCATTTTAATTCATAGGGAGAGGTATTTTCCTCTTCATTACCTAATCCTTGATCGGTTGTAGTTTCCCCAGTAGCTCCTTTTTTGTCACCACTTTCCTTGGCTCCTTCTTTGGTTATTTCATCCTCTTGGGCGATTGGAGCAATACTTATGTTATCTTGGGTACTTTCTTCGGCTATTTCAGTTGGATCGGTTTCCTTCGTTTGCGGGGTTTGAAGGGATTGATCATCAATATCTTCTATTTGATTAGGTAAATCTACAGGTTTGGCATCGGCATCGGTAGATGGCTTTTCTGCTTCTAAAAGATCAGGAGTTTCGTCAATCGTATTTTCGGTTTCCACGTCCGATGAATTTGGGCTTGTGGCCACTTCCTCTTCTTCCAATTCTGAAAAAGCGGTCATACTTCCAGTTTTAAACTCACCAAGTTCAACTTCAATAAAAGATGGGCGTACCTCTTCGTTGATGTTTATGGTATACCAGAAAGAAAAACCCATTAGAGCACCTGTTAAAAGGATAGTAGCGATACTTGCTCTTACATCATCTATTGAAAAAACTGGTTGCATACTTTACATTGCACCTTGTTCAGTAGCCATTACAAGGCGCAAGTTAAGTGCTTTCCCGATGTTTAATACACGAACGGCATCATCTACAAGAGCGTCTTTATCTGCTCTAAGTACAATCATACTTTCCGGTTTAACATTTGTAGCATTACGAATAGCAGAAGCTAAAGAACCAGTAGCCGTAAGCTCACCTTCTACATAAAATTCGCCTTCTTTAGTTATGGCAACCGAAATATATTCTGATTCTGTAACTGCGCCTGTTTCAGCTCTAGGAATATTTACCTGAATTCCGAAATTTGTAACAAATGAAGATGTAAGTAGAAAAAATATAAGGAGTAAAAGCACAATATCTGTCAATGACGATTGTGAGAATAATGTTAATGCAGGAAGTCGCTTATCGCCTCTTCTAAAATCGCGAGCCATTATACTTGTTTTTTGGATGCGGGTGATTGAAGTAAATCAAGAAAATCTGCCGATGCGTTTTCTAACTCGAATATAGAACGGTTGATCTTGCCTAGTAGAAAATTATAGAAACCAAACGCTATTAAGCCAACAATTAAACCTGCTGCAGTAGTAATCAATGCTTCCCAGATTCCACCAGCCAATGCACTTGGATTTACATTTCCTTGTAATGACTGTATATCCATAAAAGCCTCAATCATTCCAGTAACGGTACCAGTAAAACCTATTAAAGGTGCAACCCCTGCGATAGTAGCCAGCCAGTTCATTCTCTTTTCTAGGAAAAAAATTTCTTTTTTCCCTGCATTGTCGATGGCGTCTTCAATATCTCGAATGGGTCGACCTAGCCTTTTTATGCCCGCCATTATTATTCGGGACAAAGGTTTATCGAAATCTTCACAATAGCCAATGGCCTCTGATTGTTTTCCTGATTTTAGAAGATTTTCAATGCTTTTCAAAAAACGCGACGTATCGGTATGTGATCTCGAAATTGCGCTCCATCGTTCAATAATCACATAACAGGAGATCACAAATAAAATAAAAATTGGAATCATTAATACACCACCTTCAACCATAAGATCAAAGAAGGTAATCGTTTCACTTTCTAAGGGTGTTATTGAAGAAGCATCTTGCAAGAAGAAAAGTAATTGAAGCATGAAAAGGTTAATTGATTTTTTTAATGATATAGTCTTTAGGTAAAATTTCTTTAATGCGTTCTGAGGTCATCGTTGCATTAGATATAGAGCTAAACTGACCAAGACAAACTCTATACATTGTACCAAATTGAGTATTTGCAACAGGTATGAGAAAACTTCGATATCTTTTTTCTACTAATTTTTGCATTTCATATGTTGCATTCATTTTGCTTTGTAACGTGAATAAAACAATTGTGTATCCATCATTCCCCTCGGCGGATACAAGACCTGTAACTCCGTATTTTTCAACGGGAGTTTCTAATAAGTCATTGTTTGTGCTTCTAACGGTGTTTTCCATTTCTTGTTCCTCTTTACTGGGGGTAATTGTATCAGGATAATTTGATTTGTCCGCATGTTTAGCTAGCTCTTGGTTAGTACCATTAGAGCTCATAGTATTTTTATTTTGTACTGTTAATGGTGGTGTTGATGATAGTGTATATTCTATAGGTGCTTGTTTAGGAGTGATGAAGGGAATATTAATAACGTTTAGGAATGCTAATGCAATAGTAACACCACAAATACCAAGTGTAAGTGTTATTATCCACATAGAAATTGGTGGGATATCTTTACCTAGTGATAATTTGTTTAATGAATTATTTTTTTGTCTGCTTTTAATTTTATCTTCTACACGTACAATTTTTGAACGGTTTTTTGAAGGCTTTTTTGTGTTTGAAGAAGTTTCTAAAGCATTAACTGTTATGATATTATTCTCTAAACTATCCTCATTTTCCTGAAAGAATAGATGTTCAAGATTTTCTTCATCCTCAATTTCTGAAGATTTAGTTTCTTCTGGGGTTTTTATTTCAAAATCTAAGTCTTCTAGGGAATCTAACATTTGCTCGCTAATGTTAGTGTTTTTCAAATTCAGTTCTGAATCTATTTTATCTTGTAAGGTGCTGGTATTATCTTCTATTTCCTCCTGTTCATATTCTTCCCCCATCAAACTTGCGAATAATCGATCTGCACTTTCTTCCTCTTGGTGAGCTTCCACCCCCCATTCATCGGGACCAGGAAGAGGCTCTTCCTCAGTTTCATTTAAAGGATTTTCAGCCAATAGATCACTATCAATTAATCCTTCAAATCGGCTTTCTGTAGATGGATTAGTATCTTGGTTTTGGCTAATTTGTTCAGAAATATCCTCAACTATTGGTTTAGGAACGTGCATCTCAATGGGTTCCATGCCCGCATATTTATAGTTAATCTCGGTCTCCAGTTCATTAGATGGAATAAACATAATGCGGTATCCAAGCTTAGAAAATATTCCAAAACCTTCTATTTCGTATGCTTGTTGATCTGCTAATGAATTATTTATTTCCGAGAGCAATTCCTCAAGTTGTTTTTTCGCTTTTTCAAGATCAATACCACTAGTTTCAGCAATCAAATCAAGAAATTGGTTATGTTCTATATGCACAATTACCCCTCCTTTTGTGCTACAAATTCAATTGCATCTTTTGGAGGCATCATAACAGTAATTCCATCTGCTTTTTGGTCTTGTTTTTGGTTAGTATGTACGGGCTTAAACGTTCCCAATCCTTCTATTTCAATTGAGTTTTTCATTATTATTTGATCCCGAACAACCTCACTAAATGCTTTTAAAAAATCTTTTGTCATAGTTCTAAAATTTAAAAATTAACCCTCCAATAATCTGGAATGGTCGTTCTTGATACCCATCCCAAAGTTCATATTTTTCTCCTAATATATTCAATACTTTTATGTATGTACTAAATTTCGAGGTTAGGTTATACTCTATATCTGCACTTATTAATGTGTAGGCATCTAATATTTCATTTACTGATGGGGCTTGACGTTTACCAATTACATCCAGCCATCCCGATAATTGAAATTTTTGAATGGGTTTGTAATTAATATTAGCTGATATTCCAAAACGCTCTTGATACGGTATATCTCCTCCTTTATCTAACTTTGGTTTTCGGGCGTAAGCGCGTATATCTAACCAAAATTTATCTTTATCAAAATGTTGGGTTATTCCCCCGTAGATTTTAAACTCCGAAGCATTATTATAGTTTATTTGATAGAACAGCGCATATTCTTGTCCTATTCGAGTTTCTGTCACACGATCGTAATAAGCTTGATTTTCTGTGTTTGAAAGAGATAATCCACTATAAAAAATATTACCACTAAATATTTTAATTGAGCTTTGCACAAATACTTTTGAAGTATATGAATACCTCAAAATGGAATTGCTATTTAAAAACCTATTTGTTTGATCATGATCATGTAAAGATCTCATGTCTAGTGTTCGAGAAATACCTCCTTTAAAAGAAAGATTTTTAGCTAAATCATAGCTAAAAATAACTTCAGGAGTGAAATAGATACCATTGGAAATGTTATCCGAAATATATTCGACACCCGCCGTAGCATTAAAATGTATGTTCCCGTTAAAAAGTTTTTTATATGTTGCCTTTAATCCTAGTTGAAGTAAATCATTTGAATTTTTAGTAGAATTTTGATATTGACCAATTTTTACTTTTCCAGAAACAGTAAATACTTCGTATAAATTATTTCCTGGCCAATATGTTAGTGCACTTCCAGATATATAATATTCTTTATTTAATTCGCCCTGGCCAGAAGTACCAGCCTTTAAATTTGATTGGTAGTTTGTAAAATTTAAATCGGTAGTAAATCCTTTAAGTGCGTGTTTAGTTTTATTTAAGGAAATAGTGGCATTAAATCCTGAATAAGATTTTTTTGATAACGAACCAATTACATCTTGATATATTGGTGCTAAAGCAAATAACCGATTACGATCAAATAATGCACCTATTGATGCTTTAATGTTTGTTTGGCGTCCAATTTTTGAGCTATAGGCTACATATGAATCTAAAAACCTATAACTACCTAATTGATCATCTAAATGCCCATCAGACCTACTAAAACGAAGATTTCCAGATAAATTAGATGTATTGGATATATCTCTATAAAAAAAACCCTTAAACTCAGGGGTGAAAAAGCTCCCAAATCCAACATTAGCTAATATGTTTTTTCTATTTGGCGTATTTATTGAGTTTTGTTGTGGAGGTATTGGTCTATCTAATTGTGAAATAACTATTGATGCGATTGCTTCATCTCGCGTTTCCATAAAGGGAATTCTATTTTCATCTATTCTAAAAATCCGTGGTTTCGGATTAAACCCCAAAATTGGCTGACGTCGCAGTCCTGGGAACCTAGCCCTAAATGAACTTCTTATTTCAATATCTTGTGGATTTATCTCTGGTAATAAAGAGTTTTGATTAGCGGTTGAATTTTGGGCTTTAACCTCTAAAGTGGCTAATAAAAGCGTAAATAGTAAAATTAAGAGACGCTGTGGCATACTAATTTGTTTTGTAGAATGTACAAATTTTTGAAAGAAGGAATGAACCATTAAGTGATGAAAAACTTACTTCTATTCAATTACAATTGTTCCATTATTCACAAATGTAGCAAATAAATTTTATTTTTTACCTTTCACTATTTAGACACACAAATTTATATGCTACATTGATAGAGGTAGGAATCTTATGGAAACATGAATTATTTCACGATAATTGATCAATGAAATTTAATTCCTCCCAAGGAAATTCTTCACGCCCGAAATGTCCATATGCTGCCGTTGGTTTATAAATGGGGCGAAGTAAATCAAAGCGTTCAATAATTCCTTTTGGTGTACAATCAAAGGTTTTTGCGATTAAATCAGCAATTACAATATCTGACTTTTTTCCAGTTCCATAGGTATTAACTGCAATAGATACCGGTTCAACAACACCTATTGCATAGGCTAGTTGTACAAGGCATTCATCCGCCAGCCCTGCAGCTACTAAATTTTTTGCAATATGTCGAGCGGCATAGGCTGCGCTCCGATCTACTTTTGAAGGATCTTTTCCAGAAAACGCACCTCCACCATGCGCACCAAAACCGCCATAGGTGTCAACGATAATTTTTCGCCCCGTTAATCCTGTATCCCCGTGTGGTCCACCAACTACAAATTTTCCTGTAGGATTGATGTGGTAGAGTGTTTCATCGTCTATCAAGTCCATCGGCATTACTTGGGGTATTAAAATGTTTTTGATGTCCGAATGAATTTGCTTCTGTTCCACGCCGTCATCATGCTGTGTGGATAAGACAATAGTGTGTATTCTTTTTGGGGAACCGTCATCATTATATTCAATCGTAATCTGACTTTTGCTATCAGGGCCTAGATAAGTCATTTCTTTCCCTGCTTTTCGGATTGCAGCTAACCGCTTTAATAAATTATGTGAAAGCTGATGCGGCATGGGCATATATTCAGGAGTATCTTTAGTGGCGTATCCAAACATCATTCCCTGATCTCCCGCACCTTCTCTATCAACACCTTGTGCAATATCTGGGCTTTGTGTGTGAATGGTTGAAAGAACTCAGCAACTTTCTGAATAGAACCGATAGGAAGATTTGTTATATCCTATATCTTTAATCACCTCCCGAACAACTTCTTGAACGTCTACATAAGCTTTAGTGGTTACTTCACCTGACACAACAGCCAACCCCGTAGTTACTAAAGTTTCTACCGCAACTCTTGATTTTGGATCTTGCTCCAACATAGAATCTAATATGGCATCCGATATTTGATCGGCGACTTTATCAGGATGTCCTTCTGAAACTGATTCTGAGGTAAATAATTTTTTCATGTAATTTTTCGTAAGGTACTTTCGGTTAGGAATTTTAAAGTAATTTACAAAGAAATTGTTTAAAAAAGCCTTCTTATTACCTTACAATTATAATCTAAATAAGCGTGTATTTTGTTACTAACAGAATCTTATAAAGACATTCTTTACTCGAATATTACCTTTGACCAACAAAATTATGTAAAAAAATACCCTATTTTTTTGATGACTCATTCTTAAACCTCCTCTTTATTTTACTTTGTTAGAGACGTATATTTGCAGGCTATCAAATTGAGAAAACAGATTTGATTAATCAATATTGAATAAAAAATTTAGAATAAGTTAGAGGCGACCTGTTATGGGTGTAATGACCAAAATGAGAGACAACACTGCGATTGTCTTATACGTATTAATTATTTCTTTTGGATTATTGTGGGTGGTAATGGATGTGTATGACCCAAATGTTACCAGTATGGGGCCACGTTCATTAGGTGAAGTAAATGGCGAACTAATTACCCTAGAAGAATACAATAATAGAGTTCAGTATTACACTAATGCATATGTATCGCAATCTGGTGCTGCAATTACGCCAGAAATTCGTGCCATATATGAATCCCAAGTTTGGGACGAACTTGTACGCACAAAGCTGCTAGAATTAAAAATGAACGAACTTGGTATTACTGTAACAGATACAGAATTAATTGAAATGGCATTTGGAGATAACCCTGATCCACTTATTCGACAGTATTTTCAGCGTGAAGATGGTACAATCGACAAATTTGCCATTCAAAATGTTTTAACAGACCCTACCTATTCAAATGAAGCTTTAGCAATAGAAATACAACTAAGGCAGAAAAGACGACAAGAAAAACTAAGTAATTTCATTACTGCGGGGCTACAAGTTACCGATCAACAAATTTTAGAAGAGTTTAATAAAAGAAATTCATTTGCAGATGTAAGCTTTATTAAATTTCCTTACAATGAAGCCAAGGATACAGAAATAGAAGTCTCCGATGCCGATATAAAAAAATACTATAACGAGAACAAAGAGCAATATAACACCGAGAAAACCTATGGCGCTAAATTTGTCACTTTTAGTACATTGGCTACTTCTGAGGATACAGCTACTATAAAAACTGAATTAGAAAATTTAAGAGAAGATTTTTCTAGAGCTGATAACGATTCCTTGTTCTTGGTTAGAAATCAATCAACCACTCCTTTCAACGGTGTTTTTATCAGAAAAGATGAAATTAAAGATGATTATGCAGCTGTACTAAATGTAAAAGTAGGAGAAGTAACGGATGTTTTACATTTAGGAACAAGTGCAGCCATAATTAAAAAACTGGATGAACGCGGAAAAGAAATTAAATTCGCCGTTCTTTCCGCATCATACGAAGCACTACCAGCAACTTTGGATGCAGCTTTCGAAGCAGCAGATGAATTTTTATACTATGCATCCGAAGAAAGTACATTCGATGAAGAAGCCGAACGTTCTGGCTACACAGTTGGAACAGCATTCGCAACAGAAGGTAATTCATTTATCTCTGGGCTTGGTTCTAGCCAACAAGTTTTATCTTTTTTAGAAACTGGTAAATACGAAGATATTTCAGAACCTATAGAGTTAGCAACTCAATTTGTAGTATTAAAAATTACAGAAATAAATGATGCTGGCACTCGCCCGTTGAAGGATGTGCGTACTCAAATTGAAACTCAAGTTAAAAATGAAAAAAGACGAGCAATTACATTAAATAAAGTGAATGAAATGCTTGCTACTAATTCAACTATAGATGCATTAAGCAATGCATCAGGATTAGAAATACAGAGTACTAACGGTGTAGCAGCGAATGCCACCATTCTTAATGGTGCTGGAAGAGAACCAGGTATTATTGGTAGTGTATTTTCTTTGAAAACTGAAACTTTATCTCCCGCATTAGAAGGAAATTCTGGAGCATACGTTATTTTGGTAAATTCAAAAGAAGAACCAGCTGAAAATACACTAGACGATGCTACAGCTTCCAGCATAAAAGCAGAACTAGAGCAACAGATTAATTCAAAATACTTAGCTGTTTGGTTAGAGCAATTAGAAGCAGAAGCTGATATTGTAGATAATAGAAATAGATTATTACGCTAAGAAACTGCAATCTATTATTCTAAGGGTGAGAACGATGTTTTCACCCTTTTTTGTTTTGATAATTTAAATTACAAACAATGATTACCACACAAACCTATAATGGTGATGAGTTTTGGATGTACAAAGCCATAGAGTTGGCTAAAAAAGGTGTAGGGATGGTATCTCCAAATCCATTGGTTGGGTGTATTATTCTTGATGCTGATGGTAATAAAATCGGGGAAGGATATCACAAAAAGATTGGGGAAGCACACGCCGAAGTTAATGCAGTACGTTCGATAAAGGATGCTTCAACTTTAAAAAATGCGACCGTGTATGTTACACTAGAACCTTGTTCTCATTATGGAAAAACGCCACCTTGCGCTAGCATGTTGGCACAACTACCAATCAAAAGAGTAGTGGTTGGTCACAAAGATCCCAACACAAAAGTGAATGGCAAAGGAATAAGCATACTTCGAGAAAAAGGGATTGTAGTAGATGTGGGAATCCTAGAAGAAGAATGCGAACGTCTAAATGAATATTTTATTCATCATCAGCTTTATAAAAGACCTTTTGTTACTCTAAAAATCGCCCAAACATTAGATGGTTATTTAGCTGCACCCGATGGAGATTCCCAGTGGATATCAGGGAAAAAATCTAGAGAACTAGTTCATCGGTGGAGAGCTCAAATGGATGCAGTATTAATTGGCAGAAATACTGCTTTTGTTGATGACCCAAGCTTAACGGTTAGACATGTTAAAGGTAGGCAGCCAAAACGAATAGTTTTAGATGGCCCCTACGAACTGCCAAGGGAATTAAAATTATTTTCTGATAAGCACGAAGAAAAAACTACTATTATTACATGGAATAAAAAAGCATCCGCCACAGATGCAGACCCCATGCTAAAAGTAATGCAACATAATTATTTTAGAGGGGAAGTGATCCAAGTTGGCAAAAAAGACGGACATGTAAACCTCAGAGACGCATTCCAAGAACTTGGCAATCGTGGAATAAACTCTGTATTGGTAGAAGGGGGACAAAGCTTAACTTCTGCACTTTTAACATATAATTTGGTGGATAAAATTGAATTATTTGTGGCTCCAAAATTGTTAGGTGGCGGAACAAGATCTATTATAAATCTTGGTATTAATAAGATGCGAGATATACTTCAACTCAAGCATACATCATGGACACAAGTTGGAGATGATCTACATTTAACAGCATATTTATAAAACATGTTTACAGGTATTGTATCAGAGATAGGAAAAATTAAATCAGCAAAAAGCTTGAATGGTGGGGGAATGGAGTTCCAAGTTATTTCTTCTTTTGCCAGTACATGCCACATTGATGAAAGCATTGCAATAAATGGGGCTTGCCATACAGTTACTGCGTTTGATAGTGAAAGCTTTACAGTACAAAGTGTGGAAGAAACCTTAAGAAAAACTACCATGGGTAATCTTGTTAATGGCTCCAATGTAAATTTAGAACGCTCTATGACTTTACAACAAGGCATAGAAGGTCATTTAGTTCAAGGGCATGTAGATACTACTGGAATTGTTTCAAAGATGGAGCAAGAAGAAACGGGGTGGTTGATTACAATTGAATATTCAGATGAATTCAAAAATATGATTGTAGGTAGGGGAAGTGTTACCGTGGAAGGGATAAGCCTTACCGTTGCTAGAGAAAAAGCTAATACTTTTACACTTGCCATAATACCATATACATGGAATAATACTAATCTCAAATTCAAGAAGATTGGTGATTCAGTAAATCTCGAATTTGATGTTATTGGTAAGTATGTAGTTAAATATCTCAGCTCCATTGGGCGAGACTCAATCTAATTAAAACTACTGAATCCACTAGGTGTTCTGCCTGTTTTAGAAGACCCTCTTTCTAAGTTTCTAAGTACAGGTAATTTTTGGAACAGATTTTGAATTTGGGAACTATTAACACTCAATTTAAAGAAATAGTATTGATTTTCCCCAAATGGACTAATGGTGAAAGATAAATCCCAACATTCTAAATTTCTATTTAGGTTGAACTGAGAAGGAGTTAGCTCCTTCTCAATCAAATCATAGCCTAAACGGGTACTAAATCTCCACTTCGGTGTTAGATTGAATGAAATATTTGAAACATTTATTGTTGCTTTTCGCGACGGTTTAGCGTTAAACCTATAGTTCCATGAATAGCTAAAATTAAGCCCAAAACTCCATGGAGAATTAAGTGGCGCCACAGGCTCATACCCAAAACCAGGATCTATGGCACTAAAAATTCCTTGATTAAATGGATCATATTTTTTTCTGTAGATGGGTGTAAATGGTTCTGCACCATTTCTACCGCCTTTAAAATTTGTGCTGGCTGTTAATGTAAAACGTTCCATTTGTGCAACTTTACCGTCTTCCAATAAAAAACGATTAAACCGATTACCATCCTCATCTCTTTGATAAAAAGAAAAATTTGCATTAGCTCTCAGATTTAATCCGTCAAATACTTTCGATGTAAGACTAACACTTAAATCAGAAAGATTTAAACTGTCTGCGGCAAAATTATAGGATGTTCTAAGCGAAAGGTCATCTATAAGTTTTAAATTTTTTTCTTTTACTTCCCCAGTTGAATCTCTACTTATAATTTTAGTCTCGAATACATTGCGGATAGCTACGTTTAATGATCTGGATTCCCCCCGACCAGGGCCGTTAAAAATCTCGTCTTCAAAAATACTATAGGTAAGTTCATTTCCTAGGGTATCTCTTTCAATAGTACGATAAAATCCCCATTGGTCATCGCTAAAATCAGGGCGATAACTAAATCCTACTGTAGGAGTTAAAGTATGCCGGAAACCTTCTAATTTCCCAATTTTTCTATTTGAAAGCCCATAAATGGTAGTAGAAAAATTTAAGCTTGTAGAAAAATCGCGCCCAGTAACAAAACCAGAGATTTTTTTTGTTTCTATTTCATTTGTTTCCCTATTTAGAGATTTACGTACAGATGATGGGAACCAATATTCATTATAATTTATACTTGCAGAGGTATTTATGAATTGGCTTGGAATTAATCCACTAAAACCAAAAGAAGCCGTTTGCTGAAGCCCCGCTCGAATATAATCATCATTGCCTGTTGCTTCTTCATAGAGCGTGGGGCTTGTAAGGGCTTCAAAAAATGATATTTCTGCGGAGTCTGCATCGGTTGGACGGTAGGAAAAATCGGTTTTTAACTTGTTGTTATACTGTATGTTTAAACTTTCATACCATTTTCTTTCTCCTGTATTATTAGAATTATTTTGAAAAGGAGAGATAGATTTTAAGGTAAAAGATGAATTTGGACCTCTTAGAATGGTACTGTTATTAGAAAAATCTTGGTTTAAACTCGCATCAGTAGAAAAAGTAAAGAGATTTTCTGGGTGTTTGTATTTGTAAGCGATACGAGATTGGGAACTTGTTTCAGCGCGCTGATCAATGTCGAATGAGTTCTCGGTAAAATAATCTGCAGTACGCAAATTTACGTTTGCGTTTAAATTGGAGTATGGAGAAATCTTTTGATTGTGTTGGATACTTATAGATTTGTTTATGGTTCGGTTAAAATTTGGATCACTAGGTTCTAAACCTTGAGTTCTTGAATAGCCTAAATTTAAAGAACCGCTATAAAGATCTGAGTTTTTATACTGAATATTATTTGTAATAAAAAAAGTACCCGAAGTAAAAATATCGCCTTTGATTGTGGTAGTTATGTAATCATTAATGTATTGAAACCATCCCACATTATTTAAACCTATACCTCGTGTTGATGTGGCATCAAATACATAGGTTGGAGTTAATAAACCCGATTTTTTTTGTTTTATATCTGAGGGAACATATCCAAAAGGAAATATAAATGGATAAGGAATATCTAAAATGAAAAGCCGTGCATTGGTAAAAAAGATTTCTTCTTGATCCACTACTTTCATACGTTCTGCTTTTAGATAATAATAAAGATATTCAGGTGGGCATGTAGAATATATACCATCTTCAATAAAAACCTCATTTTCATTAATATTTTTTACTTTTGAACCAATTAGTTGCCCTTCACCAACTTTTATATGTGCTTCTTCAAACTTCCCCTTCTGGGTTTTATAGTTAAACAAAATGCGTCGACTTTTAATCTCCTCCGATTCGCGCTTCAATACAGGCATTGATAATGAATCTTGCATATTCTGGGCAGAAGCTTCTACAACATTTGTTTCTAAATCCATAGCAATTGTACCAGAAGTAAGAGTTGCCGCAGTATGGCTTACTTTTGCCGTACCATATAACGTTGCTTTTTTACCATTTCTAAAATCTACGATCAATGAATCGGTAGATTGAAATTCTACAGCATCTTTGATATTACTTTCTCTATTTCCTGATGTTTCTGGAGAAAAAGATTTATCATTAGAAGGGCTATCTATCTTGTTAGGCTGATTATTTAAGCGTTTAATTTTACTAGTATCTGGATCTGTGGTTGTTAACCCTTCAGGAGATTTAGGTAATGGTAAGTTTTGCGAAAAGGTAGTCGTAGAAATCACAAATACAAGGCAAATGCCAGCTAACCATTTGCCGATATTTGATTTTATAGTAATCAGAGAAACGTGTCTTTTTTTAGCTAAATGAATCGAAAGCAAGACCTGCTGCGCCAAGTAATGCACTATCATTGCCAAGATCCTCAACCATTAATTCGAAATCATCCAGATAAGGAGTCATCATATGTTTATTTACAATTTCACGTGCTGGTTCTGTAATCCATGATCCTGCTTTAGAAACACCCCCACTCAAAACATATTTTCTTATATCTAAAATATGAGTATAGTTAATTATCGCATATCCTAGACGTTGGCCTGTTTTCATGAGAATTTCGATAGCAAGTTCGTTACCTAATTCAGCTTCGAGTGTTAAGTCAACGGGTTCGAGCTTATCAAAATTACCATGAAATTGTTTGTAAAGATTATTTTCTGGATTTTGGCTTATCATATCCGTAGCAAATCGACTTAAAAAACGCTGTCCTACATACGCTTCTATGGTGCCGCGTGTAACGCTATTTGATAAAGGCCCATGATAATCGATGATAACATGACCTAGTTCTCCGGCCATGCCTTTAGAGCCTTTAAACAATTTATTGTTATAAATGATCGCTCCTCCAACCCCTGTACCAAGAGTAAGCATTACGAAACTCCCTAATTTCTTCCCTTTCCCAAAATGTAGACATCCTAATGCAGAAACATTGGCATCATTTTCTATTTTACATGGTAAATTTGTTCTTTTTGTAATCTCATCTGCTGCATTTACTTTTTCCCATCCAGGTAGATTAGGTGGATGAAAAACGGTAGTCTGTTCAAGATTAACCATGCCTGGCAAACCAAAACCGATACCTATAACATTTTCTTTGTGCGTGAGTGTTTGGATTATAGCGGCTATACGGTCAAGAAGATGATCTCGGCCTAGTTCAGCGTGTGTAGGCACACTTGTTTGTTCAATAATGCCTTTTTTTTGATGTACTACGGCTACTTTAATGTTAGTGCCGCCTAAATCTATTCCAATAGCTTTCATGTATTAGAGCAAGTTTAAGTAACGTGAGTTGATAGGTTTTACAAGAATAAATTTAATCACTACTTCACTTCAATTTTATAAATTTTTTCGCCAGGTTTTCTCATGCCATATTTCTCTCTAGCAATTTTTTCAAGTAATGTTTTATCCTCTTTCAATAAGGCTAGTTTTACTTCTAGTTCATCTGTTTTGATACGCAAGTCTCTATTACGCTCAATAAATTCTTGTTTTTGTTTATTTAATTTAACTCGCGTATAAACACTATAAGTATCAATAAAACAAAACCAAATCATCAAACTAGAAAAAAAGAAAACCAACAATACCGACTTGTTCCAATGTATAGGGTTTAGTGTATCAAGCTTCATATAAGGGGGTAGAAGTTAATGTTGTTTTTAAAATACAGTAAATTAATATTTATTGACAATGAAACGTTTATAAGAATATAAATTCATAAAATTAAATATACTCTTACATCAAGAAGGTGGGAATTGTTTTAAGTCTAGTTAAAAAATTACTTTAATGTATGCATCTTTAAAAATACAAAATCTTAACTCATAGACTTCTTGCTGGATTTAAGGAATTTAGGAAATTGCCGAAAATTATTTCAATTTCGCTATTCATATAAATGAATAGTTTATGAAAAAATACGATTAGAGAAAGCTCTTATTTTAAAATTAAAACCCCATCCGAGATCAATCGAACGGGGCTGGTCAAGAGAGATTCTTTATAATTGTAACGAATTAAAAGTGAACCGGGAGGGACTCGAACCCTCGACCCACGGCTTAAAAGGCAGTTGCTCTACCAACTGAGCTACCGGTTCAGACAAAGGCAAATAAGATAAGGTTTTTATCATTATTTTATCAATGCAAACCAAAAAAAGGTTATAAATTTTTATCTGTCTTTGAATTACCAGTAATTAGAATTGAAACAAGATCTTGTTCAATACTTTCAATGGGTGACTCAACAACTCTTCCAATTTCGTTTCCGTCTTTAAAAATGATAAAAGTTGGGGTATACTGCAAATTATATCTTTCATAAAAACCATTAGGGTCCATTTTATCTTCATTTACTGGTATATATTGGATTCTAAACTTTGGATTATTTGCTTGTTCCATCGTTTTTATGAATGCAGGTACTTCTCTTTTACTATCGTGACACCAAGTACCAAACAAAATTTTAATATCAACGATATGATTAAAATGAGACAGAAACGCAACTGAGGCGGAATCTGGTTGATACCTTTGTGTATAAATATCGAATATTTTGTGTTTACTTTTTAATTCTTCTGCTGTTATCACACCCTTCTGAATATTAGGTTGTGCAATGCTAGATTCCGTACTTAGTAAAAAAAGTATCGTACAATAAGTAAATAAACGTATCATAATAAGTTCAGGAAATTAAATACTGTGCGTAGTATCTTGGATTAGTAAGAATTATACAACAAGTTTTTATGGCTTCAGTTTTCACAAAAATAATACAAGGAGAAATTCCTTGCTATAAAATTGCCGAAAATGAACATTATTTTTCGTTTTTGGATATTAATCCTGTGGCTGAAGGTCACACGTTGGTAATACCAAAAAAAGAAATTGATTATATTTTCGATGTAGATGATGAACAGCTCAAAGGCCTTATTCAATTTTCAAAAAAAATAGCATTAGGGAGTGATAAAGCCCTAGGAACCATTCGTACAGGCATTGTTGTAGAAGGGATGGAAGTTCCTCATGCACATATACACCTAATACCCATATATGTTGAAGGGCAACCCATTAACCTAGGAAGAAAAACTGAAATTACTAAAGAAAGAATGCGGGAAGTGGCAACAATGATTAATAAAGCGATAGTACTATGAACATACTGGTATTGAATGGCCCCAATCTTAATTTACTTGGAACACGCAATCCAGATGTATATGGATCGACGACCTTAGATGACATCAATAATATGCTTAGCACAAAGTTTCCAACTCATGAATTTGAATTTTTTCAGAGTAATGTAGAAGGTGAACTCATCAATAGAATTCAGTCTTCTATGAAAGATGGCACGGAAGCTATCATCGCAAATTTTGGAGGGTATACGCACACCTCTATTGCACTTCGAGATGCCTTGGAACCAATCACATTCCCAAAAGTTGAAGTTCATATCTCAAATATTCATGCACGTGATGAGTTTCGGGAAAAATCCATCACAGGAAAAGTAATGAATGGAATAATTACTGGATTTGGTGAACAAAGTTATATACTTGGTGTTCATGCCGTCGAACAATTAATTTAATCATTTGAATAAGCTGCGCGACTTATTTTCTGATACGCTGATTTATGGAATCAGTAGTGTGTTTGCTCGCTTTATTAATTATTTGCTGGTTCCTCTATATACCGGGGTTTTTCGTGCAGAAGAATACGGTATTGTTGGATTGGTTTATGCTGCCATCGCTTTGCTCAATGTATTGTTTACTATGGGAATGGAATCGGCGTATTTACGCTATGCGAAAGATCGAGAACAATCGGCTAATCTATTTAAAACACTTCAGCTATTTCTCGTTGGTTCTTCAGTACTTTTAGTAGGTGTACTTTGGCTGCTTGCTCCTTTTATAACGCCAGAACTTGGAATAGAGACCAAGCAAGATATTTACTGGTTCATGCTTGGTATTCTTTTTTGTGATACTCTTGCCATTGTACCTTTTGCTGAACTTCGATTTGTACGAAAAGCAGCAACGTTTGCAGTACTTAAAACTATAAATGTTGCTATAAACCTTGGGCTTAACTTTGTTCTTATTCTTGGATTCCAGTTTGGAATCGAAGCCGTGTTTATCTCTAATTTCGTAGCCTCTTTGTTTACCACCATTTGTATTTGGGGAGTAACTCTCCAACAATTAAAAGGTGCTTGGAATACTACGAGTCTGAGGATGGCACTACAGTTCGGTTTGCCTTTTGTACCTGCTGGAATTGGTCATGTGATTAATGAAATGTTAGATCGATTTTTTATAAAAAGTATGTCTGCCGCAGATATACAACACATATACGGTGAAGGAGTGAGTGCTGAATATTTGGTGGGCATTTACAACGCCAACTATAAGCTAGCCGTATTCATGTTATTGTTAGTACAAATGTTTCGAATGGCGTGGCAACCGTATTTTATGCGAACCTCCGACGATGAAGAAGCGCCTCAATTATTTGCCAATACCTTTTCTGCATTTAATATCGCTGCTGCCATTATTCTATTATTGGTAGGTCTTTTTGTAGAGCAGATTGTTGCCATTAACATTCCATTCTTGAATACCACGTTAATTGGTGAAGAATACTGGGCAGGCCTTTCTATTGTTCCAATTTTACTTTTTGCTTATTGGTTCCAAGGGTGGTATGTGAATTTTTCGGCAGGAATATTTATCAAAAATAAAACAAAAAAATTAGCTCAAATTACATTGATAGGCGCCTTGGTTACTATTGTGGCGAATGTAGTACTTATACCTAGTTTTGGAATTTTAGGTTCTGCAATTGCAACAGTGATAAGCTATTTCGTAATGGCTATGATTATCTACGGCTACTCAACTCGCGCTTTTAGTGTCCCATACAACATGCTGAAAGCAATGGTTGTATTGCTCATTAGTGGGTGTGTTTTATATGCCCAATCTGTGGTGACCGTGCCAGATATTTCAGAGGTGGTGGAGTCAGTTGTTTTATTTGTTGTTGGTGTATTTTTAATAGTTATGATTAGCTACAAAGAGATAGTTAAAAAGGCATAAATCTGATTTAGGACTCCTCTGCAGATACTTCGTGCTTATTTACCATCATCAAATAAAATTCCATAGAACTTTTGATGGTATAATATTTCTTAGCTTGCCAAATAATGAATGAGGCAAATATGATTAGAAATATCCCTAAAAATAAGTTTGTATAGAGTACTGATAATTCTTCGAAATATATCATAAAGTACAATGCATAATAAATCGCTAGAATAATATTGGAGACAATAGCCCAAAACATTTTTTTAGATTTTTTTAGTTGTTCTAAAGCAAAGGCTTCAAAATTTCCCTCCTTTAAAAGTTGTTTGTCTTTATAAAGAAAGATCTCGTATGTGTCGTTCAATTGATCTTTAAAAAACTGTTCTAGGATTTTTTTTGTACTCATAGTAAACCGTTTAATGAACGTTTAATATATAAAAACAATATTTTAAATCAAAAATATTGATAAAATTACATAAATAGATATAATTCCAACAAGTTAGGAGAGGGTTTACCATTTTGATGTTTAAAATATTTTTTATACGTTAAATGTTAAAAAAAAAGTTTATTAAAACATTAGCTACTACAACCCCTAGATTAATATTTATTTATGGCTTGATTCTTTAAACATTTAATTCGTGTCAAAACGAAATTGAAGTAACTGAAATTTTAGATATCCGTGAAGAAGCTTATAAACAAAAGTTACTCGAAAATAAAAGTGTTGTAAAAATCAGAGAATTAAATTTTGATTTATTAAAAAAAGTGGAGAATGAATTAGCAACAAAAAGTAAAAAAACTAAAGATTTTACAAATTTGAGTCCTGAAGAGTTTTATGAACTTTATAAAAACTCCAGTTTTTTTAAAGAGTATTCTAGCCTTATGGAATTTCATATTAAAGAACTAATTTTTTCAAATCCTGAACTACTACAATCTGAAGAAGATGCAATTAAGTATTTTAAAAATTTATTTACATACAATAATTTGTTTGCAAAACAGCAAACAGATTGTCAAAAAGAATTTGAAAAAGAAATATCAAAAATTCATGGAGAATATGATGCGAGAATTATAGGTGCTGCTATTGGTTTAATGTATTCTAAAGGAAGTGCATGGCCTTTATCTTTAGGTGTTGCACTTTTTGCCGTTTCAGACGCTACATACAGTTCAGCAAAGGCAATTGATAATTATAACGAATGTTTGAGAAAACAAAGAAAACCATAAAACGGGTAAGCGATAAAATGTATAAAAGAAAAAACAAAAATTTTACATTTGATGCAAGATTAATCTCAGCGCAAATATCATTAATAGTTGCAATAGTATTAATGCTTCTTGATTTTGAATTATTTCCTATCGAATTTGTCATGATTCCTTTATATTTTATAGTTCTATATTTGATGGAAAACCTTAGACTAAAATACCTAATATTAAATAGGCGCAATTAAAACTAGGTATATATTTTTCGTTGTGTATAATGTGAGAGAAAAGTTTTATTCCGAGTTAAACAACTATCTGAATGGAAGAATTATTTTACACTCTCTAAAATACATTCCAGAATAAATCCCCATAAAAATATTCAAGACTAGCCCCAAAAACATTTTTTTAGATTTTTTTAGTTGTTCTTTCGCAAACTCTTCAAAGTTTCCATCTTTTAATAGTTGTTTGTCTTTATAAAGAAAGATCTCGTATGTGTCGTTCAATTGATCTTTAAAAAACTGTTCTAGGATTTTTTTTGTACTCATAGTAAACCGTTTAATGAACGTTTAATATATAAAAACAATATTTTAAATCAAAAATATTGATAAAATTACATAAATAGGTATTATTCCAACAAGTTAGGAGAGGGTTTACCATGTTGATGACGTAATTATTTTTGAATATAGTAAGTGATATTTGATGAAGCATGTAGGATATAGTAAAGCTTCTCACATTCATACCGCAACAGAACGACCGAACAAAGATGAACATCATTCCCAAGAAAGCGGGAATCTAGATACTTAAACAAATAGTCCTCAATAAAAAGATGATTTCTTTATATAATAATTATGCGTATATTATAACTTAACAATAAATTAATTATAATTATTTTACATTTATATACAAATAGTGTAAAATGAGTAACACTTATTGATACAATAGGGATAAAGTGAATTCTGTTCATTTTATCATTTTGTTATAA
>JAYPYN010000008.1:31733-33738 GCA_038154605.1 Balneolaceae bacterium | reverse complement strand
GTGTCAAGTTATTTAAAGGAATTTGAAGGAACTACAGAAGTCACTGACATAAAAAAGAACATCAAGAAAAAGATTTTGATTGAACTTGGAATTTCACTTCTGTTTTATCCAATCTATTTCTTGAGACAAGAATGGTTACTCCCTTTGGTGTTGATAATCGCAGTTTATTTTCAGGTTTTCCATTACGGACTGAATTACTACTATTTGCCAAAATTGATAGGAGATTTAAATAGAAAAAACACGACACGTCAACCAGGAACATAGCCAATAGGGCGTTTAGTGATACATCGAAAGTGAAATACTTCGAATCTGCCCTACTGTGCATAACCAGCCACCTTATTTACGATAGATTAATGTCTAAGGACAACAAAATCTATATCAAAAAAAAGTAATACTATTTTGTAGTTTTTGATCTTCGTTTTAACTGATTTTCTCTTTATATTTGTAATCTTTTTAAAGAAACGAATGTAATTTTTGCAGATTCATGAAACGAACATTTCAACCAAGTAATAAAAAGCGCACGAACAAGCACGGTTTCCGTAAGCGCATGTCTACAAAAAGTGGACGTAATGTTATAGCTGGCCGACGTGCTAAAGGTCGACATAAGCTAACTGTAAGCGATGAGAGAAAAGGAGCAAAATAATTTAATTGCTCCATCTCCTCGTAGATTTACCCTTCCTAAATCAATAACTCTGAGAGGGAGGACCAATTTTAAGCGTCTTTTCTCAAGCTCTAAAACGCTTTCTTCTGCTTCAGTATCTCTCAAATACACTATTGAATTATCGGATACTACAGATTTTAAAGTAGCTTTCATTGCACCCAAAAAAATTGGCGGAGCAACACATCGTAATAAAACAAAACGATTACTACGCGAAGCTTACCGCCTTAATCAACATATAGTTGATACGTTTATTGAAAAACCCATGTTAATCCACATAGCTTTTCTAGCAAAATCATCCCATAACGATTTTTCACAGATACAAAAAGATGTGGTATTTCTACTTCATAAACTCAATGTTAAAATTGCCGAACACTCACATTTAAATACTTAGATCATTGGATAAGAATACAGTAATCGGATTTTCACTCATTTTTATACTTATGCTTGGCTGGTTCTATGTAACCTTACCAAGCGAAGAAGAAATTGCAGAACAACGCCGCCAACGTGCAATTAGAGATAGCTTAGCTACCATCCAATCGCCAAATGAAATCACACTTAAAGATGAGCGTTCACAAACTATTAGTTCTGATCAAAGCCCCGAGTTAACACAAACCCCAATAAAACCTGCTGGGATGTTTGCCGTTGGGCAAGATAATTCTGAGAATCATTTCACAATAGAGACCCCGAGATATACCGCAGTTTTTACAAATTTAGGCGCTGGACCTTCTTCTTTTACTCTTAAAGATCATCAAGATTGGTCGGGTAAACCGATTCAAATGATCGGTGATACCACGCGTTCAGCTTACAACGCTGGATTTCTCACTACCGAGAACTATAATGTGGATACAAACACACTTCTGTTTAAACAACTCTCTTTTGGGACCTCTGCGGTAGTTGAAGATGGAGAAACTAACGAACTTTCCTATGCACTGGATTTAGGCGACGGTCGCCAGTTGATCTATACGTACACCTTTTTTGGTGGAAAGTATGAAATAGATTTAGATATCCGATTCGTTGGCATTAGAGATTACATTATCGGCCGTGTTATTGATTTTGCTTGGACGTCACCACTTACATTTACTGAAAAAGACCCTGTTCAAGAAGCGCTCGCTACAACCTCATATTTATATTCTGGTGGTGAATTAGAACAACTTAAAGTAACCGATTTTGATGAAAATGATGGTTATAAAGAGCAAAATGTAAACGGCAATGTTGATTGGGTTGCCACAAAAACCAAGTTTTTCTCACAAATAATCAAACCAAATACCCAAACAGAGGGTGCTTATTTAACTGGAAAAATTAGCGGCGAGGTGGACGATGAAAAAACCCAACACGCTTATACCT
>JAYPYN010000008.1:14123-31723 GCA_038154605.1 Balneolaceae bacterium | reverse complement strand
GTTGTACCTTGGCCCTATGCGCTACCTAGATGTTAAGGAATTCGATGAACATGCGTTCGATATGGTGGAAGTAAGCTATGGGTGGCTGCGTTGGTTTTCCGATCCATTTGTACGGTTTATAGTTATTCCTTTTTTCAACTTTTTTAGCGGATTTATCTCCAACTATGGAGCATTAGTTATCATTTTTAGTATTATCGTAAAACTTATTCTTTTCCCACTTACAATTCGTAGCTATAGAAGTATGGCCGCAATGAAAGAGTTGCAACCTCAAATGAAGGAAATTCAAGATAAATACAAAAATGATCCTCAAAAGCAGCAAAAAGCAACCATGGATTTGTACAGAAAAAATAAGGTGAATCCATTAGGAAGCTGTTTACCGATGTTGTTGCAGTTCCCAATAATCTTAACGCTGTGGCAGTTTTTCCAAAACTCAATTATTCTACGCCAAAAAGAATTTCTTTGGGTAAGCGATCTTTCCGCTCCAGATTATATTTTAGATTTACCTTTTAGTATCCCTTTTTTAGGCGATCAATTGGCAGGTTTCGTTTTGCTCATGACCATCTCTATGGTTTTTCAAAGTAGGTTAACAGCTGCAAACAGTGCCGGTGGGGCAAACAATCCTATGGCGCAGCAAATGAAGATTATGCAGTATTTCTTCCCGATTATGTTATTATTTATTTTTAACAATTTTGCATCAGGGCTAAGCTTGTATTATCTCATTTTCAATGTGCTTTCTATTTTCCAACAATTGTATATCAATAAAACCACCCATGAAGCGGCGGTTGCTAAAGCCAATTGATTAGTTTAGGGCTTAAACATTATCCTCAGAATCGATTCCAACAGGACAACAAAAACCTCTGGAATCCGATTCAAAAAAAAGGGTATAAAAATCGCCCCGAAGAAAGAGTTCGGTTACAATTTATTGAGTATTTAATCCTTGAAGCTGGTTTTTCTAAACACCGTATTGCTTTAGAAAGCCCAGTTGCCTTACCTAGAGATAAAGCATCCTCACGTATGGATGTACTTTGTTTTGACGATGACTTTAAGCCGCTTCTTTTGGTAGAATGCAAAGCTCCTAAGGTTCAGTTAGATGAAAAAACGTCCATACAAATTGCCCGATACAATACTGAGATAGGTGCGCCTTTTTTGATGGTAACTAATGGACAACGAGATTTTTGGTTTACGATGGAAACCGATCAGATTAATCTGCTTCAAGAACCACCTGCTTTATTTTCATCCAAAAAAACGATTGAAAGAAATTTTGAATATTGGCAACACCGAGGATTTGTTGGCACTATAGAAGAGCCCGTAATTAAACAATGGATTGTTGAAAATTGCCAACAGCTTTATGTAGCGTCCTCAAGCCCTGCTCATTATTTCGACTTTGATGGTACCGAACAAGATTTACAGCTACCCAATTATTATCAGATTTTGCTTATAAATGAGCAAACTCGATTGGCTGTTTCATTAACCGCCACTTCTTTTGGCGCAACTAAAATGAATGTGATTCTAAACAAGGGTGGTGAAAATAGGGCACTTCTTTCTTCTTCTATCGATATACTTGCCTCAGATCAGGTAGAAAATACGATGATTCAAAATGCAAATGGCATTAAAATGGTAGATTTAGTTGAAGAAATTGGGTTCGACTTTTTAAAATCCATTAAGGACATGGCTCAACCGATGTGTGAGTTAATGTTGAGATAATTTTTTTGCTAACTATTGATGACTAGGCTTTCCTTAGCTAAAGTTTTTTTCCATGCTATAAATCCTGCAAATGCTAGAATCGTAAAAAGAAAAAACTGAACACTTGTTAATACCAAGCCTTTATAGAAATAAAGTGGAATAGAAATGAAGTCGGTGATAATCCACATAACCCAATTTTCAAGTTTTTTTTGAGCCATCAACCACATGCCAGTAATCGCAAAACAAGTGGTAGCAGCATCCCAGATCGGAACATCGCTGTCAGTGAACTTCATCAAAACAAAAACTAGAAGAATAAAAGAACTTATTAACAATACTACTGTGATTATCCATTCTCGCACATTATTGGTAGTGATTGGGATCTGATCCCGTTCTCCATTTGTATTTTTCCAATGATACCAGCCATATACACTCATTACAAAGTAGTATGCATAGACCCCCATATCGGCATATAGCGTATATTGAAAGGCTAGATATACATAAATTAATACACTTATAATTCCGAAGGGATATACTAAAATGTTCTCTTTCATAGAGCACCACACACTTGCAATTCCAGTGACTACTGCAATCCATTCAATGGTGCTAGTGGCAAAAACGCCATTAATAAATGCTTCAAGAAATTCGTGCATAGAATAAATTTAAGCTGTAAAGATAGCAAATAGAACAACACTTTAGAATTAGGAATGGATTGTTTGGTTGAAAATTGTAGTCTGATTACATTTTAAAATCATATTAAAACCAATGCCAAGTATAACTATTAGAAACATCCCAGAAGACATTTAACATGCATTAAATCGTTTGTAGCGGAGCTATTTTGCCATTGATTTTAACAAAAAAACCCACAGCCAATAATTATGACTTATAAAACAATATTAGCGTTCTTTTCTTTTATTATAGCGCTTAATCTATTGGTTACTTCTTGCAATTCAGAAGAATGTGGACCTTTCGGAGATTATTATTATACCAGCTCATTAAAAGCACACCTTGTTGCACTAAAAATTTCAAATAATTCAGAGTTGTCTGTCTCTATTGAATCAATTAATCCATTGGAAACAACCAGTGAACAATTTTCAATAAATATTACACCAAATAAAGAAATTCTGTCTGTTTCCACCAAACCTACATCTAATTTGAAATGGAATACTTTAGTGTATGCCTGTTCACCTTTACCCCCAGAAAAAGTCAAAAATATATCAATACGTAGTGACATCCCTTTTAACTCGAATGTGGATATTACTACAAATCTTGTCGATTATTTTGATATTATCGTGAAGTATGATGATAATAGACTAAATAGGTTTTCACTAATTGAATGGATAGAGTCTGATCCTCCAATGCCAGATGAAATATTCTTACTATTTAATACTGCTCCAGAGATAGATCAGCCTATCAAATTCAATGTGGAATTGTTAAGTGATGGTGCAAGAAATAGTTCTTCAAATCAAGAACTATTCGAATTTATGACGAATCCAATTACTATTAATTCTTTCTAGATCGTATCTCTTAATTCCTTGTATTGTCAAAATAATTGCAAAGCTTTTTTCTTTCACTTGATCAAAAAAAAGTATTTGAATCCAATGTTAGTAGTTCGGTTCCATCATCTACTCTTCAATAAATTGGTCAAATTAAGCTTATGAATAGGTATAAGATAAGAGGAGAGTAATTCATCTTTATGAATACCCAACAACCCTGTTCCACGAAAATCTACCACGCATACTTTTTCTTCTTTTTGAACGATTTCACCTATGCCATAATATTCCGGACTTGGTCCATAATACACCAAATCGCCCGTATTGAGTTCGTTCATAGCCCGCCGATGAAAGGGATAAATCACCGGGAGTAAATCAAGTCGATATGAAAGTCTACGTTTCCCTAGGAGGGACATTCTACTCGTTTGTTATTGTAATTTTTCGTTGATGTTCCTTCACATGGGCTATATGTACCCAAATTGATTCCACTGGTAATAAAGTTCGGATTTTTTTTGGCCATTCTACAACTGAAATTCCATCTCCGTATAAATACTCTTCAGTACCAATTTCAAGTGCTTCTTGCTCGCTGTTAATTCGATAGCAGTCAAAGTGATACAAGGATGTACTTCCATGATATTCGTTGATCAATGTAAAAGTTGGCGAATGTACTTCGGTAGAATCAATTCCAAAAAAGGAGGCAATTCCCTTTACGAAGTGCGTTTTACCGGCGCCTAAATCACCTTCTAAACAAACTATATCACCAGGCTTTAAGCGTTCAGCAAAATGTTTACCAAAAAGTATCGTCTCTTCAATAGATGAACTTAACATATCATACTCTCATCGTTACATTTTAAAAGAAATTATTAAAAATAGCTTCTCGAAATTCATTTTTTGGGAGTTAAAGTAGCAATGGGCAAAATCATTTCTTCCATGGATGCCCCCCCATGTTGAAAGGTATCTTTATAGCGATTTTGGAATTTATGATAGTTAGTAGGATACACGAAATAGTAATCCTCTAATGCAATCAAATATTCATTAGAAACCGATATTTTAGGAAGTTTAAAACGTTTTGCATTACTAATTTTAAGGCTTGCACTTTCATCAACCGCATTTAGATTTTTGCCATATTTATAACGCAGATTTGTTGCTGTGTCTCGATCTCCAAATACCTTGGTATCACGCATAGCCCTAACCGAACCATGATCGGTTGTTATCACAATAGTTACATCTTGATCAGCTAATTCCTTAAACATTTGAAGTAAGGTTGAATGTTGAAACCAAGCTTCTGTAATACTTCTAAAGGCATACTCATCAGGCGCAAGTTCTTTTATCACTTCTGAATCGGATCGTGAATGAACTAAGGTGTCTACAAAATTGAATACAAATGCTGCTAGTTTTGATTGAGAAAAATTTTTCATTCTGTTAGCAATTTGTTTTCCGAACTCGGCGTTTAAAATCTTTTCATATTTAAAATTAATATCTATTCCTGCACGCGATAATTGTTTCGCCAATAATTCTTCTTCATGCCTGTTCAACGACGACTCATCCTGTCCTTGCTGCCACAAATTTGGATATAGTGTTTCAATTTCCATGGGTGATAGGCCAGCAAAAATAGCGTTTCTAGAATAAGGGGTGGCTGTTGGTAAAATGGAGTAATAAAAATCGGTTTGTATATCAAACATTTTTGCTAAATAAGGCTCGAACACCAGCCATTGATCGTAGCGCATACAGTCTATGAGGAAAAACATCGTTTTTTTACCATCCTTAATCACTGGTAATACATACTTTTTTATCACCTCTGGCGAAAGAAGAGGAGCCTCTTCTCGATCTTCATTCAACCAAGTTTCGTAATTATTTTGTATGAATTTGCCAAATTCTCGATTGGCATCTCTAAACTGATCTTTTAACACTTCAACCAGGGCTTCATCACCTCCAGCTAACTCCATTTGCCATTTTGTAAGTTCTTTGTAAATGTCGATCCATTCTTGCCAAGTGGTTCGAGGGTGTATTCTTGAAGATAATTCTCCGAATTGTCGAAGATAGGATTGGGAGGATTTTTCTTTTTGAAGCCGTGATGTCTCAAGGAGTTTTTTTGTAGTTAACAGAATTTGGCTTGGATTTACTGGTTTTATTAAATAGTCGCTTTTTTTTGCTCCTATTGCCTCCTCCATAATCGACTCTTCCTCACTTTTTGTAATCATTACTATCGGGAGGAATGGTTGTTCGGTTTTTATGGCATCCAAGGCATCAAGTCCACCCATGCCCGGCATCTGTTCGTCTAGGAAAACAATGTCAAAATTATGGTTTTTAATCTTTTCTACGGCATCTTGCCCATTGGTAACAGGTACAATGTTAAATCCTTTTTTTTCTAAAAATAGTATTAATGATTGCAGTTGATCAATTTCATCATCTGCCCAAAGTATGCTTGGCATAGTATTAAATATCAGAGTTTTGAATTACAAGGTATGAATAGTTATAAGTAGTTCGTCAATTTAGTTTTATAAAGGGCTTAATTTTTTCTAGGGTTCGTTTTCCAATTCCTTTAACCTTTACAAGGTCATCAACGGAAGTAAAATCTCCATTCGTTTCCCGATATTCAATAATTCTTTGTGCATAAGTTTCTCCAATTCCTGGCAAGCGAATCAAATCGGCTTTGCTCGATGAATTAATATTAATTGGGGCGACCATTTCATCAGTTTCGGTTTTAGGCTCTACAGCTTCTATTCCATCATATTTTTGGGATTGTATTAATTGCTCTCTTTCAATAAGTGCGCTTCTATGCTGAAATTCTTTTACTATCTGGGCATGATTAGTTGGTGAAGAAACAATACTTTTTGATACAACTATACGTAACACAGACAGTACCACAATAACACCGAAAATTACAGTAATTGTAATACGCTCTAGTCTTGTTATTTGTAGTTTATCAATCCAAAAGAAAAGTAATCTTTTAATTTTCTTTTTATGCATAAGTAATTTGGTTTAGTGTACTAATAAGGTAAAGAATTAAATGGATGTCAACTTGTTTTGGAATGATTGAAGTGAGAAGTTTGCATAAACGATTTTCTATGAATAACACCTATTTCTTTTCTTATAAGAACCAAAAAATTGCCTACGAGGTTATTGGCAAAGGCAAAGCCCTGATTGTGCTACATGGTTGGGGAAGTAGTAAACGGGTAATGATGCCTATTGCGAAGTCTCTTGAAGATATTAGATCTAGCTATGTAATCGATTTCCCAGGCTTTGGTGAATCGGATGAACCCCAATCTGCATGGAGTATTGATGATTATGCAGATGCAATAGAAGCGTTTATTACCATGCTACCCGACGATGATGTAGATGTTCTAGTGCATTCTTTTGGAGGGCGAGTGTTATTAAAACTCCTTAACCGTACCAAAGGGAAGCAGGTTATAAAAAAAGTGTTGATTACAGGCGGTGCAGGAATGAAGCCTAAACGATCATGGAAGTATTATGCTAGAAAATACACGGCTAAAATTTTAAAAGCTCCATTTCTGATACTTCCTGAATTACAAAAAAACAAAGCACTTGGGTGGCTCCGTAGAACTAGAATTTGGAAAAGTTTAGGCTCCGCTGATTACTCTCAACTCTCGGGTGTAATGCGCGAAACCTTTGTTAAAACAGTAACCAATCATCTTGAAGATCAACTACCTAGTATAGAACACGAAACACTATTACTTTGGGGAAGAAATGATGATGCAACACCCATCTATCAAGCTAAGCGTTTAGAAAAGGGAATAAAAAATGCAGCTTTAGTAGTTATTGAAGATGCTGGTCATTACGCCTTTTTGGATAAACCTAAACAATTTGCTGCTATAGCTGTAGCTTTTTTTGAACCAAATTAGCACCTAATATCGATTCCTAAACTAGGAATCTTGAGTGCTTTAGATCGTAGACTAATCCCCACATTCTGTGTTCGCTTACTGCTAGTATCGCCATTAGTCCCATAAATTGGATCATCAATAATTGGATATCCCCACTCTGCAAGATGTAATCTAATTTGATGTGTACGGCCAGTTAGTGGGCTACATTTAATAAGGGTAGAATTCTTGTTTGTCTCTAAAATTTCAAATTCCGTTATACCAATTTGTCCTGATGTTATGTGTGACCCACTTTCGAATACAAATCCTTTTTTCCGGCGAATTTTTGAATTTATTGTTTTTGTTTTTTCATTAGGAATCCCTGATACAAGAGCATGATATTGTTTATGAACATCCCCAGACATAAATGCTTCCATCACTTTTTTTGAAAAGGCTTTGTTTTTAGCAAACAGTACAACGCCCGAAGTAACAGCATCTAAACGATGAGTAATTTTTAAGTTTGCGTAACCCATTTCTTCTAGAATATAGGTGAGACTATTTTTATAGTACCTACCGCCCGGATGCATAGGCATAGGAGCGGGTTTAAATACTGCAATATAATCCTCCTTTTCATCGATAATGTGAACTTCATCTGGAATACTGGGTTCTACTACGGCTGGATTATGGTGGCGTATCTCGTCATTGATATCCAAAATAGTTGTTAAATCAGTCTCTCTGTTTTCTAAATAAACCCTACCCGACCTTATTCTTTGTTCCCATACTTCTTGAGACTGAAATGGAAACTTGCTATACATCATGTAAAGAAGGGACTTTCCTACAAATTCAGAATTTGCTTTAAACCGATGAGTAATTGGATAGGGTTTAACTATCCGTACCTTCCGGAAGGTTATATCTTCAGGATTGAAGTTCACGGTGTTTGAACTCGTCACCAAAATAATTGTACCATTTTCTAAAAGGTTTAAAGGCGTTCTCTGGATCAAATGGACGTCGATATTCACTTTCTTTACACTCTTTACTACAACAACCATCCATCATTTTTGCGCCTTCTTCGGAGCATACAAAAAGTTTATTACATTCCATATTTGCACAATTTACATAGGTATCGGCTGGTTTACCGGTGATTTCGCAGTTCGAAATGGGTGCTAAGTCTTTTGGGTTTACGGGTACAATCAAACGATCATCAAATACAAAGCATTTACCTTCAAAATGCTTTCCTTCTTCTTTCTTCGCATAGTTTAAAATTCCACCATGAAGCTGATTTACGTCTTCCCAGCCTTTATCTTTCATTAAAACGGAGAACTTTTCACATCGAATCCCTCCTGTGCAATACATCAATACTTTTTTGTTTTTAGGGATGTGTGCTTCATCCAACCATTGTGGGAAATCATAAAAATTATCCAAATCGGGAGTAATAGCGCCTTTAAAACGCCCTATTTTTGATTCATAGTTGTTACGTACATCAATCATAACATAGTCTTCATCCGATTCCATTACCTTCTTCCACTCTTCCGGTTCTAAGTGGTTTCCACCGTATTTTGGATCCACTCCATCCATATGAAGAGACACTATTTCTTCCCTGATCTTACAAATTAACTTCGCAAAAGGTATATAGTCTGATTGGTCTTGTTTAAACTCCGTATTCTCAAAACCAGAGAGCGACCACACATAGGATTTATAAGTATCTATTTGCTCCTTGGTTCCGGCAGCAGTTCCATTAATGCCCTCCGAAGAAATATAGATACGACCTTTAAGTCCTAATTCTTGGCAGAATTTTTTATGCTGTTTGTTAAATTGTTCAACTTCATCGATGGGTGAAAAGTTGTAGTAAAGTATTACTTCGTACATTATATTAGTTACAATCGTATTCTATTGTTATTCATTAAAATTAAGCAAATTCATTGAAAAAGATGCTCAAATACTCACCAAACCTTTCGAAGATATTTTTTTTCTGCATGGTATTATGTATGGTAAAAATAGAATTATCTGTGGCACAAAAAACGTTCGATAATATTTATCAAGAATACAACAACGAGGGGATATCGAGACAAGATGCTATACAGAGAATGATACACTCTCTAGAGCATGGAGAGCATTCACATGAAGGGTCAATTACTAAATGTCTTACTCCTTTAATTATGTTGCTTAATTCTGAAAATATGGAAGCACTCCATTTAGAAAAGGCTACAACCACAGATTTGGCCTTCGATACAACTTACTTATCATCATCCGGTAAATTTAGAATCCATTATTATACAACTGGAAGTGATGCTGTGCCATTAGAAGATATAAATAATAATATGACACCAGATTACATTGAAGAAGTGGCTGCTGCTGCAGACTCATCATACACTCATGAAATTACTAATCTTGGATTTACAGATCCAATTTTGGATGGTACAGTTTATGATATTTTTGTTAAAGATCTTCAATTCTATGGCTTAACCAATAGATCTACAAGTGGAAGTTACGCGTGTAATAATTTATTATCGGGTACATGCATCTATATAGAAAATGATTTTGTAGGATTTCCAGAAAATACAGATCCTGAAGGATCCGTAATTGGCGCCATTAAAGTAACTATGGCCCACGAATTTAAACATGCCATCCAGTATGCTCAAAATAATTGGCAAGGTGACTCTGACCGTTGGGCTGAGATGGACGCAACTTTAATGGAAGAAGTAGTTTATGACGATGTAAATGACTATTATAACTATATTTCTGCTAGTAATGGTGGAATATTTAGTACACCACAAGATCCTCTAATAGCAGGCTCTTATGAAGACATTACATGGGCTTTATATTTTCATGAGCGTTTTGGGGATAATTTTTGGCCCAATGTTTGGGATGTAATAGAAGATGATAAACAAATTGACTTAATCGAAGCTATAGAAAGTGAGCTTTCATTTCTACCGGTATCATATGATGCATCAGTTTTAGAATCCTACATGTGGCACTTTGCTAGCGGCACCAATTATGCAAGAAACGACTATGGTTTTAATGAAGCATTTGAATATCCTAATCCTTCAATAACGGAAACGATAACAGAACTTCAACAAGAATTAACCGCATCCATACCAATAAACCGTTTTTCAGCTAGATATTATTTAGCTGAGTTAGTAAATGCTTCAGATGGGCTTGTAAAGTTGAATTACACTATAAGCTCCGAAAATATTCAAATAGGTTTAATTGGATACTTTAAAGATGGAAGTATTGAGATTCACTTAGAACTAGGTAATGAGGATAAACTACAAGGAAATATTGAAACAAATTGGGCATGGAATAATGTAAATAAAATTGGTATGGTTGTAATGAATAAAAATGCTTTATCAGCCCAAAATTTTTCTTATCAATTCACCAATTACTTCGACACCCTATCCATCATAAATTCATTAAATGGGAAACAAATTCAACTATCTCAGAATTATCCAAATCCCTTTAACCCGAATACAAAAATAATTTTAACCATTCCAAAAACTCAAAACATAAAATTAGATATTTTTGATAGTCAGGGAAAACACATACAAACCATTTACGAAGGAACTGTAACTAGGGGAATCCGCCCTTTCGAATTTAATGCAAACTCTTTTTCATCTGGTATTTACATTTATCGTTTAACCACTGAATATGGGATTCAGACAAAAAAAATGACATTAGTTAAGTAAAATTTTTACAACTATTTATAAAATAATTTAAATTTTACAAAGAGGTAATTGATTACTAAATTTCAAACACTAATTAGATCAAGTATAATTAAATCTGCGATTAGTAATCCTCTATCTGTGAGTGAAATCTGATCTTTCTTTATTGAAATTAGTCCTTCTCGAACTTTCGCTTTAAGATAGTTTTCTTGGTTTTTAGATAAACTATATGCGTAACGTTCCTCCAGCTCCGAAGTTTTCACTCCCCATTTAGTTCTTAAACCAAGCATTAATCGTTCTTCGGCTAATGTATGTAACGTTAGCCTTTCATTCTCTGTATTACCCCCCCACGCTCCATATAAATAAGTTTTTAAATCTCTTTTATTATTCCATCTATTTGCTGATTTAAGAGTACTATCCCACCAAAATGAGTGTGCACCTGGGCCAAAGCCAATATAATTCTGATGAGTCCAATACGAAGAGTTATGTTGAGCTTCAAACCCCTGTTTCGCAAAATTACTTACTTCATATTGCTCTATTCCATGATCTCTTAGAGTAGATTGCACAAGGTTAACATGCTGGGCTACTTTGTCATCCTCTAAAGGTAGAACCCTTCCTAACTCAACGTGTTTACCTAATCTAGTGCCATTTTCAATGGTTAAAGAGTAGGCTGATACATGGGGTGGTTTAAATGAGCATAACAGTTCAAGATCTTTTTTAAGCATTTCAATGGTTTGATTGGGATTTCCATAAATCAAATCGACGGAAAAGGAATCAAAACCTTCTTTTGCCAAAAGTTCAAAACAGTAAATGGCTTCTTTTCTAGTATGAGCGCGATGCATTTTCTGAAGTAATTCTTCATCAAATGTTTGAACTCCCATACTTGCTCGTGTAACGCCTAATGATCTGAGGTTAGAAAGATAATCTCTTGTAACATCATCTGGATTTAACTCAATAGTACATTCATATAACTCTAGTGAAAAAGTTTCATTAAGAGCTATTAGAATATTCTCTATTTCCGTTGGGGATAAAAGAGAAGGAGTGCCTCCACCAAAATATAGGGTGTAAATTGGTTCCGATGTATAAAGGGTATTTTTTTTGGAGGTAATCTCCTTAACTAAAACATCTACAAAATCAGATTTATGCTGATGGTTTGTCACAAAATAAAAATCACAGTAAGAACAAGCTTGTTTGCAGAAGGGGATATGTATATAAATTCCAGACATGGTTCAATGATTTACTACATAGGTCAACCCCTTGAGCCTAATTACCAGAAATAATAATGGATCGGGGTATTAATCGCCGGCATAAAATGGATTGTTCTTATAGGTATCGTCTCCTTTGTATGCTCGGCTATATTTTACATAGTTTTGTGAATATTTTTTGATGGATAGAATTTCTGGTTGAGATAATTTTCTAACGGCCTTTGCTGGAGAGCCCATATATAAATAGCCACTTTCAAGCACCTTATGTGGTGGAACTAGCGATCCAGCAGCTACAATTACATCCGATTCTATTACCGCTTTATCTAACACCGTAACATTTATACCAATCAAAACACGATCATGAATGGTGCATCCATGAATTACCGCACCATGCCCAATGGTTACTTCATTCCCAATAAAAGTGGGGCCAGTTTGGTTCATCACATGAATACAAACATTATCTTGAACATTAGAGCGATCACCAATTTTGATCCAATTTACATCCCCTCGAATTGTAACATTAAACCATGCACTACTTTCCTCACCCATCTTTACATCGCCTATGATCTCTGCACTATCTACAATGATGGGTTTCTTTCCTAAAAAGTCGTGAATCATTGGCTAAAATTCGATTGTACTTTGTTTTTATAATTCATCGAAGCCTAACAAGAAATGGAAACTAATCCAAATAGCTGTCTACTAGTTCTTTTAATTCTAGATAAGAACCTGGGTTTTTTTCGATTTTTTCACCATTTATTACAAGAGTTGGTGTTGATCTTAATCCTATTGCTATCCCTTCCCGGCGATTCGCCATCACAATTCTATTCATATCTGCTGAATTCATATCTATTTTAAATTTTTCAACATCTAGTTCAATTGATTGTGCATATCCTGCAAATATAGCTTCTGCATTTCCAGCACCCCATTGCTGTTGACCTTCAAAAATAAGTTCATTCATCTTTTCGAATTTTCCTTGAAGCCTTGCTGCCTCTGCTGCTCTAGCTGCAACTTGAGCATAAGGATGTTGGGGTAACGGGTAGTGCTTCATATCAATACGAATTTCAGATCCATAATCTTGCTTCAGTTGTTTTAATAGAAAATGATAATTAGCACAGGCGGGGCATTGATAATCACTATATTTTTCGATTATAACTTTAGCAGGAATTTCTTGAACTTCTTGAGCAACTTGGGTAACCACTTCGGTTGTTTTGATGGTTGGTTGTTCTGCTTTATTACATGCTAAACACAAAATTAAGCTTGCACATATAAATAATTTATTCATGAGTTTAATTTTTTTGATTAATTTGCTTATGATATTTTTTTTAAATGGTTTTCCAAGATACTATCAATTTTAGCAATTATCTCTTTAATCTGAACTTGATTAACCCCTAATCCAAAAGATAAACGCACAAACTGCCGAGCTTCTTCTTCGCTTTTGCCAATGGCAATCATACTTCTGTTTGGAGAATCAGAACCCACCTGGCATGCGCTACCTGTTGAAATAGCAATCCCAGCTTGGCTACATTCTAACATCAAATACTGCCCTTCTAGACCTGTATATCTTATACCTAATATGTATGGAGATTGATGCTCGAGACTTCCTTCGATAATTAGTCTTGGATGATGTTTTACGAGTTTATTTACTAATTCATATCTAATGTTAGAAATTCGCTCATATTCAGATTGTTGATTTGAAATCATCCATTTTGTAGCGGCTGCAAACGAGGCTATTCCTGGAGTATTCGCAGTGCCAAATCGAAGCGACTTTTGTTGATCATAATCTTTAAATAAGGGCTTCCAATCCGTATCGGGATTTATCCAAACTGCTCCTACTCCCTTTGGACCATATATTTTGTGAGCTGATATTGAAATGGAATCCAATCCCCAATCCATAACATCTAAAGGAATTTTTCCAAAACTTTGCACACAATCAGAATGAAATAGTATCGACTTATGCTCTAGCATGGAGCCGATTTCTTTGATTGGTTGAATTACACCTAACTCAGAATTTACATGTTGTATAGTAACTAAGGCTGTTTTTTCACTCAAAAGTGTATTGAGGTGATCAAGATCAACACGCCCATTTTCTAGTACATTTGCCCACCGAATCTGATATCCTTGTGTAGATAATCGTTCCAAAACATTAATTACAGAAGAATGCTCCATTCGAGTGCTAACTATTTCCTTTCTATCATTATTGCGTGCATCTAATAAAGCTTGAATAGCTAGAAAGTTAGACTCCGTAGCACCTGATGTAAAAGTTAAGCCTTTTGGCGAACCATTTATAACCGATGCAATCACCTTCGTTGAGGCGTCAACAATTTGCTTTGAAGAAGAACCTTGATCATGTAAACTACTAGCATTCCCAAAATAACGAGTTGTTACTTGAGTATAAACGTCCAAAGCCTGAGGATGAATGGGGGTAGATGCGGCAAAATCTAAATAGATCATTTTTCTCGTTCTTATTCAGGAAAGTCGGTATCTTTAGAACTCTAAAAGTAAACATTATTGCTCTATAAAACCGTTATTTCGTGTCAGCATATTTATTTAAACCAATTATAGAACATGCTCTTTTTGAAGATCTTGGTATGGGTGATCTTACAACGAATGCCATATTCTCGAATTCCGATGAGGCTAAAGGACAATTTATTAGTAAATCTTCAGGAGTATTAGCTGGTCTAGAAGTTCTAGATGAAGTGTATTCTTATTTAAAAGGTGATGTTCAAATTAAGTATTTAAAGAATGATGGCGATACTACATCTAAAGGTGAGATAATTGCGGATGTGAAAGGACCTGTAACAAGTTTATTGAGTGGTGAACGAGTTATATTGAATATTCTTCAGCACATGAGTGGAATAGCAACTGCAACTCATGATTTAGTTACACTGCTTGATGACCCTTCCATAGATATAGTAGATACACGAAAAACATTGCCTGGGCTTAGAGGGTTACAAAAATACGCCGTTACTTGTGGAGGTGGTAAAAATCATCGCTTTCGTTTAGATGATGGAGTTATGATTAAAGACAATCACATTAAAGCGGCAGGTGGCATTACCAAAGCAATAGAATTGGTAAAAAAATGCGTTGGTCATATGGTTTCTATTGAAGTAGAAACGGAGACTAAAGAACAGGTGTTAGAAGCTGTTAAAGCAGGTGCTGACATCATCATGTTGGATAATATGACCCCTCATCAAATTAAAGACCTCGTTGATCTTGTTCCTGATACAATTATAACTGAGGTTTCAGGAGGGGTTAATCCAACAAACATTTCAACTTTTAGAGGATGTGGAGCAGATATACTATCTGTGGGTTGGATTACTCATTCTGTAAAGGCCTTAGATATTAGTTTTAACCTATACATTTAATCATATTCTAGTTAGTATTTATAATTTTATGGATGTTTTAGAATTATTAGAAATTGAATCAGAAGTAAGTCTTCCAAAACGATATTCACAAATGTCGAAGGAAGAAATGGAACATCGAGTTAAAGAGATTAAAGCACAGCTCGGTAAAAAGTTGTTTATTCCTGGGCATCATTACCAAAAAGACGAAGTAATACAGTTCGCTGATGCGCGTGGAGATTCTTTGAAGTTGGCGCAAATATGCGCCGAAATGCACCAAGCTGAGTTTATTGCATTCTGTGGAGTACATTTTATGGCCGAAACTGCAGATATGTTGACCAAACCAAGTCAGAAAGTAATTCTCCCGGATTTACGTGCTGGATGTTCAATGGCAGACATGGCCGATCTTGATCAGACCGAGATAGGGTGGAAAAAGATGCAGGAAATTTGGGGTGATACCATTCTTCCACTTACTTATGTAAATTCAACCGCTGCAATTAAAGGTTTCGTTGGTAAATATGGAGGAGCCTGTGTAACCTCTGGTAATGTAGAAAAAATGTTGACGTGGGCTTTTGAACAAAAAGAACGTATTCTATTTTTACCCGATCAACATCTAGGGCGAAATACAGCGTATAAATTAGGCATTCCTCTTGAACACATGGCAGTTTTTGCACCTCTAACACAAGAATTTGAATATGAAGGTAAATGGGAGGATGTAAAAGTTATTTTATGGAAAGGGCATTGTTCTGTACATGAGAAATTCAATGTTCAACACATCGAAAATCTAAGAAAAAAAGATCCTGAAATAAATATTATTGTACACCCAGAATGTACTTTTGACGTTGTACAAGCTTCTGATTTCGCGGGTTCTACCAACTATATTATTGATACCATCAAAAAAGCACCTTCTGGTTCAAAATGGGCGATTGGAACCGAAATGAATTTAGTAAATCGCATTATCGATGAACATCCAGACAAAGAGATTGTATCTTTAAATCCATTTATGTGTCCGTGTTTAACCATGAATCGCATTGATTTGCCTCATTTACTTTGGAGTTTAGAAAAATTGGAAGCTGGAGAAGTGGTTAATCAAATTACGGTTCCAGAAGATATCACAAAAAATGCAGTACTCTCTTTAGATAGGATGTTAGCATTGAGTTAAGATTGTTTCATAAGTGTTAAAGCTTTTACACCCAATTTTATAAAATTTACCTTTATGATATCCTGTAGTTTTCTTTTTTCTAAAATGAATAATCTACGGTTACCCCTGTTTTTAATATGTTTGTATAATTTTTTTAATTGCTCGAGTAGTGATTTAGAAAAAGAACCAACATCCAATCAATTCATTACTGTTCTTGGAATAGCTCAAGATGCAGGTTTTCCTCAAGCAGGTTGTGACAATACGAATTGCCAACAATTTTGGGAGGGAAAAGTTGATGCACGTTATCCTACTTCTCTCGGTTTAGTGGACAAAGAAGAAGGAAAAATTTGGATTTTTGAGGCAACTCCTGATTTTAAATATCAGCTTAGAAATTTAACTACACTAAGTGCTATCTCCGAAATTTCTGGAATATTCCTAACCCATGCACATATCGGGCACTATACCGGATTAATGCATTTAGGTCATGAAGTAATGGGAACGAGTAACATTCCCGTATATACGATGCCAAGAATGAAACACTATCTGGAAACCAATGGACCATGGAGCCAACTCGTTGAGTTTAATAATATCATATTAAATGAATTGTCTGCTGATTCTACCATTCAGATTTCGAAAAATTTACGGGTCACTTCTTTTCTAGTTCCTCATCGTGATGAATACTCCGAGACCGTTGGATACCGAATAGAATCACCTTCCACATCAGTTTTATTTATTCCAGATATCAATAAATGGGATATTTGGGATAGGAGCATCATCGACGAAATTTCAAAAGTTGATTACGCTTTTTTAGATGCTACCTTTTTTGATCAAGATGAATTACCTGGAAGAGATATCTCCAAAATTCCGCATCCATTTGTTTCTGAAAGCATCGAGTTATTTAAAAATTTACCAGATTCAGAAAAAGCAAAGGTTATATTTATTCACTTCAATCATTCAAATCCGCTGATACTGAATTCAAAGGAACGTAAATATGTAGAGCATCTAGGTTATAAAGTCGCATTTCAAGGGATGGAAATAGCGATGTAAAATAAAAGTATTGAATCGTTTAAGATTTGATATTATTCATCTTCTACAAAAAAGATGCTTTCATTGCTGTATATAGCATAAAACTGAGCGCTAATTGTTGTATAAACACGAGCAAATGAATCTTGACCTGTTGCTACCAAATAGAAAAAATCTCCTTCCAATTCACCTTTCACACCCACTTCGGTGACTTCATCAATGGTTACTGTGCCCGATTCA
>JAYPYN010000008.1:8089-14113 GCA_038154605.1 Balneolaceae bacterium | reverse complement strand
TCTTTTACCTAAACCTACCTGAGGACTAATATATAGCCCAGAAAAACCCGTTGTATAGAATTCATCAACTTGTTCAATGTTGTTGTATTCATAGACCCCAGAATTAATTATTCCCTCTCTTTTCATTAAAGCAAATAATTTTGTGGGATTATCAGATGAAGAAAGCGTCGACACTAAGGATAATTCAATTAACGAATCTTCCGAATGCACTATGTAATAACTATTCCCATTTAATTCTTCATAAAGTCCCACATTTGGTTCTATACCTACCAATCCTTCAAATTTCCCAAGAGGTATGCCATCTAAATCAACTTTATTAGGTTCATAGTTACATCCTAGTACAACAATTACTACGCAGAGAATGATAGATTTAAAATTCATTGGATTTAAGAGATGAGTTTGGTGAAAATTTTCTATTATGTAATTAAATCAGCTTCAGAAGTCCCCAATTTAACTATCGATTAAATCTACTGATTATACCAATAAACTTTTTATCTAACAAGTTGATTTAATTCTTGCAATGAACAATCACTTAAAAATAGCAGTAATTATTGGCGCCACAGGTTTGGTTGGTTCTAAACTATTGGAGTTTCTTTTGCAGGATAAAAGATACTCAAAAATCAAAGTATTCCACCGCAGGCCAACGGGTATTTCTGATTCTAAACTGGAAGAATATATCATCAATTTCGATAGCCCTGAAACTTGGAAAGATCTCATTATTGGTGATGAATTGTACTCCACATTGGGCACAACATTAAAAACTGCGGGATCAAAGGAAGCTCAATATAAAGTTGACTTCGAATATCAATTCCAGTTTGCCAACTATGGATTGAACAATGATATAAAAAAATATGCTCTAGTCTCCTCCATGGGTGCAACCACATCTACCAGTAATTTTTACTTAAAGATGAAAGGATCACTAGATGATGCTATATCTCATCTTGGTTTTGAAAAACTTCTTATTCTTAGACCATCATTATTACTAGGAGATCGCCAAAAAAAACGACTTGGAGAACGAATATCTGAGCCAATTCTCAAAATAGTTACTAAACTACCAATATTAAGAAATTATGCCCCTATTCACGCTTTAGATGTAGCAAAAGCTATGATTAATGGTATGAATTCAGAATTAAGTCAACCAATTTACGAAGGGGAAGAGGTTAAGAGCCTTGCATCTTTACATTGAAAAATTATCTAAATTATAGTTAAAATTTATATTGCCTGATGATTTATACGATCCAATCTGAATTACTACAAGTTTCCATCAAGCAAAAAGGAATGGAACTATGTTCCATTAAAAATAGAATTGATAAAACAGAATATCTATGGCAAGGGAATCCTTCTTTTTGGACTGGGCAGGCGCCTATTTTGTTTCCAATCATTGGTTTACTAAAGGATAATTCGACAAGGATACATGGCAAAGAGTTTGCAATTCCTAAGCATGGTATTGTTAGGCATTCAGAACAAGCCGTGGTAAAAAACCATTCTTCAGACTCCATTACCTTTCAACTTACATACGATGAACACTCCCTTCTTGTATATCCTTTTAAATTTGTGCTAGAAATCACCTTCAGTTTGGAAGGTAAAAAACTATTGATTTCCCACTGTATTCAAAACAAAGGAACAACACAAATGCCGTTTCATCTTGGAGGTCACCCAGCGTTTAATTGTCCGATTAATGAGGATATTACATATGCTCATTATTTCATTGAATTCGAAAACAAGGAACATTCGGTTTCATGGCTACTCAATGAAGAGGGTCTCATCACAGATCATTCAAAACCAATCTTTGATTCTAGTTCTATATTAAGATTAAATGATACTTTATTTGATGAGGATGCTTTAATCTTTCGGGACTTGAAGAGTTCTTCAGCTACTTTAAAAAATGACATAGTAGGAGAAATTCTACGAGTGGATTTTGAGGATTTCCCTTACTTAGGAATTTGGGCAAAACCAAAAGCCCCCTATGTATGCATAGAGCCATGGATTGGCATAGCGGATCATGTTGATTCTAACAGAGAATTTATGACCAAAGAAAGGCTTATGATTCTTGATGCTGGAGCTGAGCAGAAGTTTTCTTATTCTGTAACTATCCTGTAAAACTAAAAAATATATTTTTTAATAATGCTCTATCCATCAAAATGGAAAACCTACGAACTACTTGATATTGGCGAGGGTCGAAAATTAGAGCGATTTGGCGAACTGATAGTTGATCGGCCTGAACCGTTTGCCAAAGAAAAAAAATCAAAGTTAGAACTTTGGAAACAGGCTGAAACAAAATTTTATGAGGAAAAGGCACAAAAAGGGTATTGGGATTCACCAATAAAATCCTTTAAAATCAAGTATCAAATAGAACATACTGATCTTGTATTTCAATTAAAGCAAACCACCTTTAAACATCTTGGTATTTTCCCTGAGCAATCCGTTAATTGGGATTACATAGCCACAAAATGTCTTCAATTTCAAGAAAAAGGGATTAAACCAAATGTACTTAATCTGTTTGCATATACCGGAGCTGCATCTTTAATTGCTGATAGATTTGGAGCTAATGTAACTCATATTGATTCCTCAAAATCGGTGGTGCAATGGGCTCGAGAAAATGCAGAGCTCAATACTATATCTACGATTCGTTGGATGGTTGAAGACGCACGAAAATTCGTTGAGAGAGCTATCAAAAGAAAAGAAACATATCATGGGATCATTTTAGATCCTCCGATATTTGGACGAGTATCTAAAGGCAAAAACTGGAAATTAAATACTGATTTGAAACCCCTTTTGGAAGGTATCTTAAAAATCCTTGATCCAAATACACATTTTTTAATTTTGAATACCTATTCACCACAACTTTCCCTTGTTAAACTAAAACAATTGTTGAATTCTATTTCTAGCTTTCCAACAAAGTATGAAGCAACCACCCTTGGATTGAAATCTAGAACCGGCAAATCAATAGAATTAGGTAATTTAATTCGCTATTGTTTAAGCTAATTTTATACTAAAATTTACATTTTAGAATGTATAAATTCTATATTAAAACTTAAAAAATACAATGACTTATTTATAAAATAATGAAATTAATTTTTATATGTTTTTTATTTTAATACCTACATAAAAAGTGAATCAAGAACACCAAATGTGGCTTATTGTTTTGGAAGTAAGGAAGATAATGCTTCAAAAAGAATAAAATTTGCGCGTTCATGCACATATAATCTTAAACAAAAAACCCTATGGAGCAAAGTTTACGCCATAGGGATAAGTGGGACCGGGCGGAATTGAACCGCCGACACACGGATTTTCAGTCCGTTGCTCTACCAACTGAGCTACAGTCCCAACCGAAAGGATGGCAAATATACACCCTTTAGCATGGAGAAACAATACACAAGCCTAAGTTTCCTTAATATCACGCAGATGAATCTGTATGGACGTATTGCCATTATAGATGTTTTCTTCTAGTTCATAGGCAATGTCAAAGAGTTTTCCATCCCTTACTACAGGCATTAATTCATGCATATTAAAGCCAATCGCATCAAAAATGGGCGATCCCTCCTGCTTTAGTCGAAGTTTCAAGTGCCCATTGCCAACTATGGTTGGTACTCCGACGGTGCTTAACCCCGTACTGCAAAACAGGGGTTTTGTATTGGCCGGCCCAAATGGTTGAAACTGATGCAACAACTTCCAAAATTTACCGTCTATTTCAGATAGGTTTATTTCCGTATCAAGCAGTAATTCAGCTTCAAAGGAGCTTCCCGAGAGTTCTTCAACGGCCTTGCTATTCATTCTTTTTCGGAATTCTTTTAACGCACCATCCTTTAAGGTCAAACCAGCCGCATATTCATGCCCACCAAATTGCTCCAATAAATCTTCGCATTCCCGAATAGCTTCATAAATGTTAAATCCACGAATACTTCTGGCCGAGCCTTTGATCTTTCCATCGACCTCACTCAGCATAATGGCTGGCCTATGGTATTGATCCACCAAGCGAGAAGCAACAATGCCTATGACCCCTAAATGCCAATCTGGATTAAAAAGCACCAGTGCCGAGATCCGATCCATATTCAGCTGCTCTTCAATCTGTTCGACTGCCTCATTCATTGTGGTCGTGTCGGTGTTGCGCCGCTTCACATTAATGCCTTCCAATTCTCGGGCCATTAACTTAGCTTCGGGCTCATCCTTGGCAATCAATAATTTCACTGCCGTAGACGCATCTCCCATCCGGCCTGCTGCATTGATTCTTGGGCCAATGGAAAACACAATTTTTTTAGTATCCAATTCTGCCTGAGGCACTCGAATTAAATCCATCAAAGCCTGAATTCCGACTCTTGGGTTCGTTCGGAGCCGTTCTAAGCCAGCCCACATCAAAATTCGATTTTCATCGATAATGGGCACAATATCCGATGCAATGGATACGGCTAGTAAATCCAAATACTCATAAGCGACTTTTGCTGGTAGCCCCAAACGAGCTAAGGTAGCTTGCACCAATTTAAAACCTACACCTGCCCCGGACAGCCCATCGAAAGGATAGGTACAATCTTCGCGTTTAGGGTCTAAGACGGCATAAGCATTCGGCAACACAGCCCCTACGGTGTGGTGGTCACATATAATGAGATCCATACCCAAGGCTTTGATTTCCTCGGCCTCTTCGATAGCAGTAATCCCACAATCTACCGATACAATAACCTTGGCCCCCATCTCGTGGGCATATTGCACCCCTTCGGGGTTAATCCCATATCCTTCTTTAAATCGATGGGGAATGTAATAATCCACTTCAACCCCAAATTCATGTAAAAAAGAGTAGACAATAGCCGTTGCAGTAGTACCATCTACATCGTAATCCCCATACACCAGTACTTTATCGTTAGAACGAATAGCTAAGGAAAGACGCTCGGATGCTCGGTCCATGTCTTTCATTAGAAAAGCATCATAAAGTTCGTTTAATGATGGTCTAAAAAATTGTTTTGCATCTTCAAAGCTTGAGATACCGCGTATTGCCAATAGTCGAGCTATGGACTCCGGAACATTGAGCATGTCCATCAAAGTGGATACAGCTTCCTCCTGTTTCGGCTGTGTAATTACCCAGCGGAATGACATAGTTATGGTTTCCTTTATTTTTATTTTTATACATAAGAGGCACATTGGCTGTCACACCAATTGACCAGTTCAAACTATATTGTATGAATTATACTTTATTCCACACTCAGATACTAAGTAAACCTCAAGGCTTTTTGGTATATTTATAAAAATAACATGATCCAAGTTTTTCATCCATGAGCGACGCTTTTACATTGTTCGGAAAGGCTACAGAAATATCTTCTGGTCTTTATTATACCCCAGTGCACACACCTGATACAGCGGGACATGAACAAGTTGTTTATTTCAAAGATGAAAAAACAAGGCTGCACGCCATTATTGCCATTCACGACACTACCTTTGGTCCATCCTTAGGGGGTACCAGAATGTGGCCATACCCTAATCTTGAAGATGCTCTAGATGATGTACTCCGGCTTTCAAAAGGCATGACCTACAAAGCAGCTATTTCCAAACTTGAACAAGGAGGAGGAAAAGCGGTCATCATCGGTGATTCAAGAACGGATAAGTCTGAGGAACTCTTTCGAGCTTTCGGGCGCTGTGTAGATTTCTTGGGTGGGCAATATATCACCGCAGAAGATGTGGGTATGGATGAAGAAAATATGGCGTGGGTGCACCAAGAAACCCCTCATGTTACCGGCTTACCGAAAAATTTAGGCGGTAGTGGAGATCCCTCTCCCTTTACTGCGCTTGGAGTTTACGTTAGCATGAAGGCCTCCATGAAATATGCAACCGGCCAAGATAGTTTGGAAGGAAAGAAGGTCGCCATACAAGGAGCCGGACATGTGGCATCCTATTTAGCCAAACACCTACAAAAAGAGGGCGCAAAACTCTATATTTCTGACATTTACTCCGAAAAAGCCAAACTACTAGCCACTGAAGTAGGTGCGGAAATGGTTGCCCCAGAGCATATTCTTTCCCTCCCGGTAGACATTTTAAGTC
>JAYPYN010000008.1:5298-8079 GCA_038154605.1 Balneolaceae bacterium | reverse complement strand
GGGTGGAGTAATCAATGATGATACCTTGGATTATTTAGCCTGTGACTTTATTGTGGGCGGAGCTAATAATATTCTTCGCAAGGAAGTACACGGGCAACGATTGAAAGAAAAATCCATCCTTTATGCGCCTGACTATGTGGTCAATGCAGGGGGTATCATTAATATTTCCAACGAGATTGGTGGATATAATCCCGAAAGAGCCGCCGAACAAACCCGCGAAATTTATCACACTCTATTAGAGGTCTATGAATACGCAAAAACAAATAATCTAACCCCTAATTTAGCGAGTAACCAACTTGTAGAACAGCGTTTAGCCAACACTCAAAAATAATGATGAGTATTACTAAAGAAGATTTTTTATTTAAAGACCGATTGGTCAAAGGAATGACCAAAGATGGACACTTCAAACTCTCCGTGGTTAAAACAACAGCGCTGGTAAATGAAGCAAGAGACCGGCACGGTTTGTCCCTTTTAGCCACCGTTATTTTAGGTAAAACACTTACGGCCGCCACTTTATTAGCTTCTGAATTAAAGAAAGAAGAGCGGATTCAAGTGCGACTCGATGGCAATGGCCCGCTTCAATATGTAGTTGCAGAAGCCAACAGTTTAGGTGAGGTTCGAGGGTATGTAGGGAATCCTAGCGCCGAATTAGCCTACGATGACCCAAACATATCCTTGGCCGATGGTATAGGCTTAGGCGTACTCAGCCTAACTAAGGTACTCTATAACGAAGCCGAACCCCGAACCAGTTCGATCGAGCTCATTGAAGGAGATGTAACCCGCGATATTGCTCACTATCTAGCCCAATCCGAGCAGGTTCCTTCTGCGGTCATGCTGGATATTGGAATTACCGAAGACGGCGCCATATCCGAAGCCGGAGGCCTTCTATTACAGCGACTTCCCGACGCACCTGACGGGCAAATTGATATGCTACAAGAGCGATTGGCTTCTTTTCAACCTATCGACCAGTTGCTTACAGAAAAAATCTATATCGATGACATTATGCACCGTTCTGTCTCACCTATTCAGGTAAAAGAACTTGGACGAAATCCGGTCGATTTCTTTTGCCGATGTAGTCGTAAACGATTCCTAGGCGCATTGACCATGCTAAGTCTGAAAGATTTAGAAGACTTAAAGGATGATGTGCAAGAAATCGTTTGTCACTTTTGTAATAACAAAGAATACATCTCTGCTGAAGAAATCCGAGGATTAATCACTAAGGCAAAAGCACAGCGAAATTAAACAGCAAAGCTTTCGCCGCATCCACAGTTATCGGTAGCATTGGGATTATCAAACACAAAACCGCGTGCATCCAAGCCATCCGGATAGTCAATGCTAATTCCTTCCAAATACATCAGGTGTTCTTCTTTTACAATAATCTCAACCCCGTAACTGGCGTATACCCGATCCTCATCGCTTCGATGATCCAAACCAAGTTTGTAACTAAGACCTGAGCAACCACCCCCCTCAACCGCAACACGCAAGTATAGCCCCGATTCGAGCCCCTCTTGCTCTACTATTTTCTGTACCTGCCGAGCAGCTCGTTCGGTAAGCACAATAGGTCGAGCGGTTTCAGGATCAAAATCCTCGGCATTTTGTAAACCAGTATCCATTAGATTTTTACTAGCTGACGATTCCTCCGAAGCATCATCTTCATCCAAATCAATCAGGGAGGCAATTACATCATCCAGTGAATCTTTTAAGGATTCCTCTTCCCTCGATCTCTGCTCACTATTAGGCCTAGGCGAATTGGTATTGTTGTTCTCTTGGTTCATATTCTCAAAATTACGCAGATTTTACCGAAAATGTGTAATGGGCCTTTCCATCTTTATCATAGAGATCTAATACTCCGGCACTTACTAAATTCACCAATATTTTAGTTGCTCGGTAACTATTAATGTGGGCAATATTGGAAAAATCTAACACCGTAATAACCGTGTACTCTTTCAAATAGCGAAATAAAATTTGCTCTTTTTCTCCATATTCAAAAGTAACTCCTTGACTGGCCCTATCTTGCTTTAATACCTGGATGTATTCATCACTTGCTTCTACACTAGCATCGTCTACCCGGACAAATACCTTCCGTATTTTACTGGATTTACCCGCCTTTACCTGCACAGGTTTATCTGGAGCTTCAGGTACACGCACAATAAGTATATCCTTTTGGCCCATTTGAAATAGCTCAAGCTTAATTTTCACCGGCGGAAGACATTCTTGTTCGGCTGCTTGTTTAAGCCAAAATTCTTCTTCCAAATAAGTCTCTAAACCTATTAACTCTCCCTTATCCCCAACTCCAACCAAAATTATTCCTCCTTCGGAATTAGCAAAAGCAGCAATTTCGCGGGCTAATTTTTCGGGGGATGCTACTTTCTGCTTAAACTCTAAGAAAGAAGATTCTCCACGCTCGACAAGATTGATTAAATCGGCCTTCGACATTGAACTAAGCGTGGTAGTACCTGTATACTTCAGATACTGTTCGTATTCTTTCATGGATAGATATCCTGTAATCCTTCTTGCTTTGGATCTCGGTTCATCAGCTGTGTCATTGCATCAATGGGGTTTACTCCTTCGAATAGCACCCTATATACTGCCGAAGTAATGGGCATTTCGATGGAGTTTTTTTGTGCCCAAAAGTACACTGCTTGAGTGGTTTTAACGCCTTCGGCTACCATTTCCATTCCATCAATAATCTCTTCTAAGCGCTTACCCTCTCCGATGAGTTGGCCCAGCCGGCGATTACGACTATGGGCAGAGGTACAAGTTACTATTAAATCCCCCATC
>JAYPYN010000008.1:4523-5288 GCA_038154605.1 Balneolaceae bacterium | reverse complement strand
TCCCTGTAATACCCGAACAAGTGTCCGTATGCGCGCCAAAGTGCGCACCCATGCGTTTCATTGCATGTAAACCACGTGTTATTAGCGCTGCTTTAGCATTATCCCCCCAGCCCGCACCGTCAATAACACCCGCAGCAATGGCCATAATATTTTTAACCGATCCCCCTATTTCAACCCCTGCCACATCATTATTCACATAAATCCGAAACATGGGGGTCATACAGGTATCTTGAATATAGGTGGCCGTTCGAGTAGAATAGGAGCTTGCTACAACGGTTGTTGGTTTCTGATGAGCAACCTCTTCGGCATGACTAGGCCCTGATATTACTCCAATTCGGTCAGAACTGATTACCCCCTCAAGTACATGAACCAGTACTTGTGACATTGTCCTGAAGCTATCTTTTTCAATGCCTTTTGATACTGTTACAATGACTTCACTACCGCTAAGCATTGGTTTTATCTGACTAACCATATCACCTAACGTGTGTGATGGGGTAGCCAATATCAGTAAATCTTTTTCTTGTATAATCTCGGAAAGCTCAGACACAGCAAGAACCGCATCGGGGAGGGTTAAATCCGATAAATACTTAGGATTAGTATGATGGGCATTAATGTGTGTAACGATTTCTGCTTCTCTGGCCCAAACTTGAACTTGATTCCCCGCCTGATAAAACACTTTTGCTAAAGCCGTTCCAAAACTACCTGCACCAATAATTCCAATACGTTGTTTGCTCATAATTAGCAGTTAATTCACCCTCGCTGTGC